>JACQOU010000261.1 GCA_016207775.1 Deltaproteobacteria bacterium | reverse complement strand
TCGAAGAGTGGGATTCCCAGGATACACTCGACGATACTACCCGAGAGTCTTTAAAGAAAAAATTGAGCAAGCGGAGATGAAAATCTTCCTGGATGCAAATGTTCTGTTCACTGCTGCCCACAATCCAAAGGGGAAGGCATCTTTCCTCATGAGTATCGCGGAGGCACAGAAATGGACTGTGCTGATCTGTGCTCTTGCAATTGAAGAGGCCACTCGAAATCTGGACATGAAGTTTCCGAGTTGCCTTTCTGGGTTTAAAAAATTTCTTCGCGGCATCCATGTCGTGCCAACTGTTCTAGGAGGCGACTGTCCAATTGCTCTTCCCGAAAAGGATCGCCCGATTTTCCTGTCCGCTGTGCATGCCAAGTGTAGCCATCTGCTTACGGGAGACTTGCGTGACTTTGGCCGTTATATGAACCAACCCAAGAAATCAGGTGGAATTCTAATCCAGACCGTAGCAGACTTTTTGGCATCCCTTTGAAAAGTGTCTATCGTAGAGCCGCCTGAAGCAATTTGATGCTTAGGAACGTTCACGCTCCCTATTGCTGCTTTTCAGCTTGGTGTTTCGCATGTTACACCATCTCTTATTGTGGGGCTTTCAATCGAGCGGATTCTTAATGAAACTTTCGGGTTAACCGCCTTCCGAAAAGGGCAGAAAGAGATTATTGAATCCGTGTTGGCGAACAGAGATGCGCTGGCCGTTATGCCAACAGGGGGAGGTAAATCCTTATGCTATCAACTCCCCGCCATGGCACGAAAAGGCATCGTGGTAGTGATCTCTCCACTCATTTCCCTTATGGAAGACCAAGCTTTCAAACTAAGAAGGCTGAGTATTGCTTCGGGGGTTGTTCATTCGGGCCAGACACTGGTTGAACGGAAGGCTGTTTTCTCGCAAATGAGGGAAGAACAACAGTTCATCCTTTACCTCTCTCCAGAGCGCGTACAAAAAGAAGGCTTTAGCCGTTGGATTAAGGACAGGGATATTTCCTTATTTGCCATTGACGAGGCCCACTGTGTGTCCCATTGGGGTCCCGATTTTCGCGAAGACTATTATCGATTGAGCCTTCTAAGAGAATTAAGACCGGATATTCCCACCCTTGCGCTCACGGCCTCGGCGACTCCCACGGTCCTTATGGACATCGAGAAACGGCTCAAGCTCAAATCTCCCGACAGGCACATTTACGGTTTTTACCGGCCCAATCTTTATTACCAAGTCGAGCTTTGTGAGAAAGAGGCCAAAAAAATTGCCTTGCTGGAACAAGCACTTAGTCAAACGCCCGATGGACGCATTTTAGTTTACTGCGGTACGCGGGACCAGAGTGAATCGATCTCTGGATTATTCAAAAACCGGTTTGAAAAAATTGCTTTTTATCATGCTGGAATGTCATCAGAAGAACGCCAATATGTCCAAAGCCAATACGAATCGAGCAAGGTGAGGATTCTCTTTGCGACTAACGCTTTCGGCATGGGGGTTGACCATGCGGACGTGAGGTTAGTGGTCCATTTCCAAATGCCATCAAATATTGAACACTATTACCAGGAGATGGGACGCGCTGGACGTGATGGACTTCCCTCTACCTGCCTGATGCTTTATTCGAAAAAAGACAAGGGCCTGCAAGCCTACTTCATCACCAAGTCGGAAGCCGATTCGACTACAATCAAGCGACGTTGGAACGCACTCAATACCATTGTCCAATTTGCTGAGGGTGCTGAGTGCCGTCATGCTGGCATTCTTACGTATTTCAAGGATTCTTTTCGAATCCAATCGTGCGGTCACTGCGACATCTGCGACCCCAATAGCCCAAGAAAAATTGTACTGAGCGATTTCCAGGTACCTGAAGTGCCGATGGAAAACTTTCGAGCCCAACCGAAGCCTCGTGGACGGACAAAAAAAGAGGCTGCGGCGGAACTTCCATTGAAAGCAGAAGAGGAACTGCGGTACGAAGTGTTGAAAGACTGGCGTAAAGATTATGCAGATGAACGCGATATTCCGGCATTTCTTGTCTTTAGCAATCGAACGCTTCGTGATCTTGTCCGCAGAAACCCTAAGACTTTAAACGACCTTCATAAGGTTTATGGATTTGGTGACCATAAGGTTGATGTGCTTGGTGCAGAGATTCTACAGAAGCTGCAAGAATGCGAAAAATAGATGAAAATGAGGAACGCGCTTGCACGCAGGCTCCTAGCGGAAACTCCGCAAGTAGTAGGCGAGCAGCGGATTTGTTAATCGATATCCCTGTTCCGCGTATTCGAGAAAGCCGTGATCGAGCAGATAACCGACAACCTTCATAACGGTGGCATGAGTTAAATTAACAAAACGAAGAAAGCTCTTGCCGGAAGGTTGTTTCACGGGGCCGTGTTTCGCTACTGCGATTAATACTTTTTCTTCGCTGACTCCTAGCAGGCCGAGCAATTGCTCGAAACGACCTCTCCGCTCCTCCAGCACAGAGGCAATGCTATCTTTAATGTGTTTTTCCCCAATCGTAATGTTTTCATATCGGCTCACAATTCGATCGCCGACGATATTGACCGCTTCAGGATTTCGATTAAGTAAGTCTTGCCATAGGACAGCCGAATCCAGGCTGATCTTTAGGCGCCTGGCAGCGAACCGTTCTTCAATATAGGAATGGTATTCCTTATAAGAAATAAAGCCGAATTCTATATCGCTTCCAAAATCAGCAAATGGAGCATTGGGCTTTGAAAACATATTCGATAACAAGTGCCGCTTTGATCCCATTATAATTATGCTAGCGGACAACGTTTGTAATTCCTTGCGGAAAAGGCCTTGGGCTTCGGGGACCAAAGCAACGTCCTGAAATTCATCAAATACCATTAGCGTGGGAATGTGGGGGGCAATATTCTCTCTCACCAACGCCAGGATTTTTGTAAAATCAAGAATTTCTCCCGGTACAGTGACAAGGGAAAGAGAAGGTTGTCCAGTGAGGTTATCGATTGAAATATTCGGTCTAAGCCCTTTCAGATACTTTGAAATGGAGCTAAGGAGGGTCTTGGCCGGAAATGTCTTCGAAAAAGCATTCTGAAACTCAGTATGCATTCGAAGGTCGATCGATTCTTTGTTCTTTACCTCCATGAAATCGCAGAACATACAAAATGATTTCTTATGCGTGGCTTGAAACTTGGGTATGACAATACTCATAACAACCGATGTCTTGCCGCTGTTTCTCCTGCCATAGACAACCATTTTTTCACGTTTAGCTAGTCCCTGGAGGAGACGTATCCGTTCCCTTTTTAAATTGCAAATATCGGCTGCTTCTAGAACAGAATCATAGCGAAAACGTTTTTCATCAGTGTGTGACATAAACAATATGATACACTATCTATCATAG
>JACQOU010000270.1 GCA_016207775.1 Deltaproteobacteria bacterium | reverse complement strand
GTCTTAATGAGTGCAAAAAAAGATGCCTTCGGAAACATTGGTGGCTTTCTGGCATTGAAATCAAAAGAATTGGCTGAGGCTGTGAGAACGAAAATGGTGCTTACTGAGGGTTTCCCTACCTATGGCGGTCTTGCGGGCAGAGACATGGAAGCGCTTGCGGTAGGTCTCAAAGAAATTTTGGAAGAAGATTACTTGAAATACCGCATTCGATCGACTGCCTATTTGGGGGAAGGGCTCGAGGCAGCCGGTTTTAAGATTGTTAAACCAGTCGGTGGGCACGCGGTCTATTTGGATGCTGGGGCATGCCTGCCACATTTACCGCCGCAGCAACTGCCTGGCCAATCGCTGGCGGTTGCTTTCTACGAAGCGATCGGAATTCGAAGCGTCGAGGTGGGAACTGCGATGCTGGGTGGACTGGATCCGGTAACGGGCAAGGAGCATACCGCTCCCAAGGAACTTCTGCGACTCGCGATTCCCAGGCGTGTTTATACTCAGAGCCATATCGACTACATTATTGAGCTTGCCCACCACTTCTCACCGATCCTGCCCAAGCTTCCAGGTTATGAGTTTGCCTATCAGGCACCCTTTTTGCGTCACTTTACCGCTCGGTATCGACGAATAATGAGATAGGTTTTTGAATCACATCTCCGTTCCTGCGTATAATCGAATCGAGCGAATACAATGCTAAGGCAAACCAAATGAGTCCGAACACAAGCAGATGTAAGCTTGTGAACGGCTCCTTAAAAACAAAGACAGCAATTAAGAACTGTAAGGTGGGAGCAATATACTGAAGAAAACCGACGGTAGATAGATTCAGCCGCTTAGCGGCTACCACAAACAACCACAAGGGAATCACCGTTACGATGCCCGCAAGAGTGAGCAGAGCGGTAACCATTGAGCCATTTGAGAGATAAGCCAGCGATCCTTGGTGATTCATGAATAATAATGCAGCAACAGCCAAGGGAAACAGAAGAAGAGATTCAACAAAAAGGCCATTCATCGGATCGACCGCTAACAACTTTCTCACCAAACCATAAAAACCAAAAGTAAAGGCAAGTGTAAATGCAATCCATGGAAAGGATCCATAGGAGATGGTCAGAATAGCAACGGCAATCAGCGCGATGATCACTGCAGTCAGTTGAATTGGTTTAAGTCTTTCTTTAAGAATCAACATGCCCAAAATAATGCTGACTATCGGGTTAATAAAATAACCCAGGCTCGTTTCAAGTGCCCGATGAACGCTAATTGCCCAGATGTAAGTCAGCCAATTACTCGCTATTAGAACAGCCGATAAAGCGAGGCCCATGAGAAGTTTGGGACGGGAAAACATTTGTTTAAGCCCTGATAAGCGAGTGAACAAAATCAGAAACACAGCCAGAGATAAAACAGACCAAAAAATTCTGTGGCACAAAATTTCAAAGGTGGGAACTGATTGAAGAGCACGAAAGTAGATGGGGAAAACACCCCACAGCGTAAACGCAGACATGCCCGCTATCACGCCTTTGCAAGAAAAAACAGATTTATCACCAAAGTTCAAAAAAACTCCGAAAACTGACTTTCTATATATGGGTGAGTTTAGACAAAAGTCCAGTATGGTGGGTGGGACTGAGTAAACAAGCGGTCTGTTGCTGTATCCACTGATAAAATGTTGCTACCGAGTAAAATTGCCAATCGGCGATAGAGCATCTTTCAATTTCCCAGTATCCATGCCAGCTTGCCCTTACGGCAGTCGCACCGAATGTTTTAGCTCCGCTCACATCCATGCTATGGTCTCCGACGACCGTTATTTCATTGGGCAAACAGCAAAAAATATTGCAAATCTTTTGAAGCCCTTCCGGATCGGGCTTGTGCTTGGTTACGCAATTACCGCTTATGCGTACTTCAAAAAATTTTGTGAGTCCTGTGTTTTCTAGGATCATTTCGGTGGACTTTAGGTCTCGGTTTGTCCAAATACCTAGTCTTGAGCCGGCTGCTGTAAGATGCTGTAAGAGAACTTCGATACCGTCAAAAGGTTTGATCCGTTGAGTGTCCAGAAGACTTTGTTGTATCAACAGTTTCAATGCGTCTTTTGCATTCTGCGGATCCAAGTAATCGCACAGAAAATCAAAAGCGGGTTTATCAAGGCCTAAGCGAAGTTTTTCTTTGGGAAATGGATAGGCATAATGAAAGAATATCGTCTCTAAAGCATCAAAGTAGTGAGGAAACGAATTAACTATCGTTCCATCAAAATCGAAAACCCAATATTTCATGACCGCAAGCTAACTTCTAGTTTGCTAACGGTAATAAACAAGTCAAGCCGTCCGTGCAAATCAATTTTTTGAGCGTTGCTCTAATTTTTCGAGCGTTGCCTCTTGACCAGGGGAAGTCCATTCCCAATTAAATAACTTGGAGGTAATGATGAAAGACTTGAATTTGTGGAATGAAGGTTCGGCCCCCTGGCGCGGTCTAATGGACATGCAAAGACATCTGGATCGAATACTGGACGAAAGCATTTCCGGATTCCCCAAATGTTGGTTGAATGAAGATGCTGTCTTTCAACCGGCTTGTGATATCGAAGAAACAGACACGCATTATTTGTTGAGTGTGGACCTGCCTGGCGTATCGAAGAACGATATTCAGATCGAAGTAAAAGATAACCAGGTCTACATTTCTGGTGAGAGAAAAAGCGAGAGGAAAGGCTCTGCCATTTCTGAAAGGTACTGTGGTAAGTTTCAGCGGTTGCTAACCATTCCGGCTGGGGTCGATGCAGACAAGATCGAAGCCCAGTATCAGGATGGTGTCTTGACCGTTGCATTGGCAAAAGCAGAGTCTGCAAAACCGAGACAAATAAAAATTTCCGAAGGGAAGGGTTCGTTCTTCGGAAGACTAATAGGCACAAAAGAGACAGATAAAGATAAGAAAACGGCTGCTGCCAATGCGGCTTAACGATCCAATGAGAGGCTTACTAAAGCCTGGGGGCTGATCCAATGGGCCAGCCCCCTTTTCTTGTGTAGTCGTCGTCACTGTGTTGTCGTTGCATAAGACAACACGACACCTCTGCAAAAACAGTCACTCTAGCTATTCAGCGAGAGCTTCATTGTACTGATGCTGCAACTCGGCAAGGTTCCTGTCGATCTTTTTGCGGTTCGCACTCCAGTCTGTATCTAAGGAAGATTTGAGGTTGTTCAGGTCTCCTCTAACGTCCTTAAGTTTGGATTCTATATTTGATACCACGTGTTCAAGCTTTCTTCGTCGGTCACTCGTATTGGGCAGGGCATCTCGTTCGCTTTTAAGCTTGGAATACTTGGTTTCCCAATTGTTAATCTGGGATTCAACGCCGCCAATATAGTCATTTTTCGGCGTTTTTCCATAGGCGAGTGCATTTGTCGCAAAGACCAGGAAACTTGCAGTAGCAAGAACGATACTAAGTTGTTTCATAAAACCTCCGTCTATAACTGAGTTGTACGATTGTCTTGCAAGCAAAATGCCATTTGGTGGCTCTTGAAATGCTCTACCATAATGCGCATTGTTGGCATGGGGAGTGCATATAACATCGTCGAAGTAGGAAGGCCCCATGAACCAAACTCATGCAAAAGACAAAAAGCGTGGGCGGTGGTCACTTCAACAACTGCTGCTAAAAATGGCTCCGGCTGGATAACCTGGCCGTTGATAGTGGGGATGGATTTTGATGCAGCGAGGAGGTGCTAGATGCAGCGAGGAGGTGCTAAATGATTCGCGTGACAGAAAAACCAGTCGAAGTTCTATTAGTCGAGGATAACCCGGCGGAAGTTAGGCTCATTACGTTGCTTTTTCAGCAGACAAAACTTAACTGCAAAATAGCCAACGCAAAAGACGGTGAAGAAGCCACTGATTATCTTTTTAACAAAGTGAAAAATAAGGAGGCTTTGTCTCCAGAACTCATCATTCTCGACTTAAATCTTCCAGGAAAAGATGGCCGGAAAGTGCTGGAAGAGATTAAAGAGGAACCCTCCACCCGCAGAATTCCAGTTCTGATATTGACGACATCACAGGCGGCTGAGGACATCAGTCGATGCTATGAACTGCACGCTAATTGCTACATCACGAAACCCAGCGATATGATGCGTTACAATGCTGTCATGCGAAGTATCGAGGAGTTCTGGTTCAGTACGGCCGAACTGCCTTTGCCACAGATAGCTCGGGGCGGTTGGTAAAAGGTTCTATGTATGCATGCAATAGGTATCTTGAAACGAAAGAGTACCGACGACAAATTTAGAGCATTTTTGGAAGCTGCTCCGGATGCTATGGTCATTGTTAATCGGGAAGGGCAAATCATTTTGATTAATTCCCAGACGGAAAAACTTTTCGGTTATTCCCGGAAAGAGCTTTTGGGAAAGCCGGTGGAAGTATTGATACCCCCGCGCTTTAGAAATAAACATTTTAATGATCGCACCAAGTACTTCCGTGATCCTAAAGTCCGGCCAATGGGCGTGGGTCTTGAGCTCTATGGTATCCAGAAAGAGGGAAAGGAGTTCCCAGTCGAAATCAGTTTGGGGCCCTTGGAAACGGAAGAAGGGCCGTTGGTTCTCAGTGCAATTCGTGATGTAACGGAACAAAAAAAAGCACGGGTCCAGCTGGAATTGGAACGTCAGCGTAAGGAAGAACTTGAACGTTCAAATCGAGAGTTGGAGCGATTTGCTTACATTACGTCTCATGACTTGCAGGAGCCCCTGCGAACCATACTGTTGTACACCGAATTGCTTGCCAGTCGTCTAAAAGAGCGACTCGGTTTGGAAGAAACAGAATTTATCGACAGTGTGCTGAAGGCCGCCACTCGGATGCGCCAGTTGATTAACGACTTGCTCAGTTATTCAAGAGTGGGAGCGAGGACTAACACGGAACCCGAGGCATTTGATACGGCTATTGCCCTTGATGCCGCCGTGGCAAATTTACAGGCAACCATTTCGAGTAACGGAGCGCAGATTGTCCGGAGTGAAATCCCGATGGTCAATGGCAACTTGAATCAAATTATTCTTCTTCTTCAAAATCTGCTCGCAAACTCAATAAAATTCAGGCGGGAAGACTCGCCTGTTATTGAGGTCAGTGCCGAAGCCCAGGGTGAGTTTTGGAAGTTTCATGTAAAAGATAACGGCATTGGATTTAAGCAACAATATGCACAACAGATTTTTGATATGTTCAAACGCTTAAATGCACCTGACCAGTACCCGGGAACTGGAATTGGCCTTGCTATATGTAAGAGAATTGTGGAGCTACACGGCGGTCGGATTTGGGCTGAATCGCATCCGGGGAAAGGGGCTAGCTTTTATTTTACGCTGCCTGCAGCCAAACGCTCATAGCAAGTAGCCAAAGTTTTCTGAAGTTGAGCGCGCAATAGCCTCAATCCCAAAAGAACACAAAAACTATGCGATTGTGAAAAAATTCCAGCAGCGGGCAAAATATAATTTTAGTCGCTTGGGAAAAGAAGATCTGATGC
>JACQOU010000269.1 GCA_016207775.1 Deltaproteobacteria bacterium | reverse complement strand
GTATGTTACAATATTTGTAACATACTGGTTAAATATGCCCAGAATTAATGTTTTCCAGCTTAGGAAGGCAATTCTAAATGAAGAGTTCGATTACACACTTTTGAGCAGTGTCCTTGCTTCTTATTCAAGCGTCAGGCGAAAGATAAACGAACTGCTGCGCTCTGGAGTTATCCAGCGAGTTAAGAAGGGACTTTATGTCTTCGGATCCGAATATACTCGGGCCCCTATTGTTAAGGAGACTCTGGCGAATTTGATTTACGGCCCATCCTGTATTTCGTTGGAATATGCTTTGGCATTTCATGGCTTAATTCCGGAGCGGGTGCAAACCCTCACCAGCGTCACACCTAAGCGAGACAAGAATTTCAAGACCCCGCTCGGAAATTTTACATACAGGTACTTAAAGCCGGAAAGATATCCGGTGGGAATGGATCAAGTGTGGGTTGATGAGCGCCATCCTGTCCTGATGGCGTCTCCAGAAAAGGCTCTTTGTGACTATCTGACCCTGAGGAAGGTTCCGCCGATGAAAAACAGCCAGGAAGCGAGGAGCTTTCTGGAGGACGATCTTCGGATCGATTCAAGCAAGTTTGGCCGTCTTAATCCCAAGTCACTACGAAAGCTGAATCAAGCTTATCGAAATACGAACGTGGAGAGAATGGCCAATGTATTAGAACAGGGAGAATAGCTGATGAACGAAGCCGTTTCTCGAATGCTGGGAAAATATAAGTGCACCAGCGGATCTGATTACAAGAATGCTTTGATCGAAATCATGCAGGAAGTTGCCCTATTGGGTCTGTGGCGAGCCAAGTACTTCGAACATGCCGCTTTTTACGGAGGAACGGCCCTCAGGATTCTGTACGGTCTTAACCGCTTCTCCGAAGATCTTGATTTTTCCCTTCTGAAACCGCAACCAAAATTTGATTTGAGCCCCTATCTAACCGCAGTCGAATGTGAATTGAATGGGATGGGATTCAACGTCAGCGTGGAAACGCGGAAAAAAAAAGTGAAAACGGCAACGGAGTCCGCTTTCATCAAGGCGGGAACCAAAGAAAGTTTATTGAAAATCAATGTCCCAAAAGAGATCTCCGACAGGCTCCCACATAACTCAGTTCTCGAAATTAAGCTTGAAGTGGATACCGATCCGCCAGCCGGATTTCAGACAGAGGCTAAAACTTTAATGCAGCCCATTCCATTCGCTGTAAACACGTTTACTCCACCCGACTTATTTGCGGGAAAACTACATGCGATTCTGCAACGGAAATGGAAGACTCGTGTGAAGGGGCGCGATTACTACGATTTCGTTTGGTACATCACCCAAAATATACCAGTGCGCCTCAGTCATCTTGAGAAACGCCTACTGCAAACAGGGGGCTGGACGGGTGAAGGAGCTCTTCGTCTAGAGTCTTTGAATGGACTTCTTAAAAGTAAATTCACAGACTTAATTGTGGAATCCGCGAAACAAGATGTCCTGCCGTTCGTAAGAGATACTGACTCAGTTGAACTTTGGTCGCCGGAATTTTTCATTTCCTTATTGCCGAAACTGAAGGCCATTTGATGGTCATTACGAGATAGGGGAAGTGAAAGCCTGTTATATATAAGGTTTCGCCTTTCTGCTGAATTGCAGTATAAGGGGGCGTGCGCAAATAGCTTAGAAACTTCAACGTGGGCGCTGTGGAAGGAGTGCATTTTATGTTTCGGTGGCTGGTTTGTCTGCTAACTGTGGCTACAATCCTTTGTTTAATGGCGTCGCATCCTTGCTTTGCCATTGGTTGTGGCAAAAACTTTACTGCCTATCGGGTCATGGTTTCCGCTGAGCGTGCTGAGCTTGACGATGGAATGCGCTGTCTTAGAAAATTTGGCTCGGGTGCAGTGCTTTGGTACGGTCAGGGAATATGGTTGAAAGTGCCTTATCGGTTCGTAGGCGTTGCCAATCTGGGGCCAGATTTAGGTAACACTTATCATGGTTTCTCCGCCGGAATGCGGTTAGAGGGAATTGGCGAGGAAAAAGGCAATTCCGACCAGCTTGTTCTGACGATTCAGGATCGCTTTCCGTTTAAAGTGACTTTGAAGGGGAGCTACGGCTTTGGTCAACCTGAAACCTGGCAGGAGGAATGGTTGCCAGTAGTGGGTTCGGGAAGCAATTATGTTTTGATTCCAAGCCGGGTGATTATCCCACCGTCTCAATCCTGCGGAAGCCGATTTCGGCAATATTCCGCGATAACGGCCGGAGAGGGCCGTTTTGCTATCGTGGTGGGGATGCGCTGTGAATTGGATAGAATTACGCCTTTAGGGGAAATAGCCTGGTATGGAGATGGCATGTGGCCCAATGGCCCTCGGTATGCTCACTTAGGAATTCGCACAGCGAAAAGAGACGGCTCAAAACAGTGGATTGGAGAAGGCGCTGATCTTAGGTTGGAACAGAATTATTGTGAAGGGGCAGCGCCGCAACTGACCTTTAAGCCCAAAACTCAGGGGGCTGATTACATTGTGCCCGAGTGGAATGAAGCGTGGCAGGTGGTTTTCGATAGCGTAAGATATAACCAGATTCGACAGCTTTCGTCGCATAATTCTTACGATGAGAGAAGTGTGAATCCTTTGGCTTCCACTTATAAGCTGGATATTGAGGGCCAACTTCGAAGTGGGATACGTTCTTTTGAGTTTGATCTACATCGTGCAATTCGCGTTAGTCTCGCTCATCCCGGGCACATGACCGTGACCTATATCCCTGGCGAGTGGTCAGTATCTCATACGGGAGGACGAGGGGAATACTGTGGGGAATTGAAGGAGTGCCTTGGAAAAATTCAGGCCTGGAGGCGGAATAACGCCAACCACGAAGTGATAACTGTGTTTTTACAGACCGATCACTGGTCCACCGGACATAAACCTGTGGACTTTGATCGCGTGTTGGATAACGTCCTGGGAAAAGATATGTACACTCCGCTTCATATGATTCAAAAGTGCCCAAATTCCACAAGTCTCCGAAATGCGCTGGCGCGTTGTGGCTGGCCAAAACTGGAGAGGCTTCGTAACAAACTCATCATTGCGATCATGGGGGATAATGAAGATAACCGTGGCTATCTTTGTGACACGAATTATTATTCGCTGACTCTTGAGGGTAACAACGGATATCAGGGAAACAAAAACTGTTTTACCGCTTTTGATGTTGAGCGACCTGAGCATATAGATCATCATCAGCATGCTATTATGTTCAACATCAATACGGATTGGGTTAATACAGCAACCGAGGTAAATCGGCGGGGTTATGTTTCACGGCTTTGGAGAATTGATGATGAGAACGATGGCCGTCAGCATCGGCAGGCTATTGATAATTTCGTTCACCATTTCGCCACCGATCATGTAACGATGGATCTTTTCCAGCCTGTATTTGGAACTCCTGCTCTGCGTTTTGATGTATTTTTAAAGTAAGTCGGTGACTGGTCCCGTTCCGTTTGTAGGGGAGCATCTCTGAGAGCCGCTCATTTCTTATAGATAAGAATCTTTAAATAATCTCCCTGCGGGAAACTCACCGGATGATCATCTTCCGGACCAAGCTCACGAATTCTTTTTAAAAAAGAAAGATTTTTGTCTGTTTCCCGTCGAAAAACTGATCGGGTAATTCGGGAAGTGCAGCAACAGGCAATCACAATTGGGTGAGAAGCAAGCAATGGGCGAAGGTTTCGGTAAAGTTGCCGATAGGCTTTCAAGGCTGTAGGTACCTGGGAAGATAAACTAGCCATCTGTGGCGGATCCACAATGATGCAATCATAAGTGCCGCCTGTTTGGCGTCGCAGCCAGGAAAAGACGTCCGCGCAAATATGTTCATGTTTTTTTGCGTTAATGGCATGGTGCTTTTTTGTAAATTCGAGAGCCCCACGAGACACGTCAACATGCCTAATGTAAGAAGCGCCCGCAATTTCCGCAGCAAGTCCAAGGGTACCTGTGTACGAAAAAAGATTGAGCACCCGCTTGCCGCGCAGGTTTTCAAGATTGAGGTACTTTCTAAGCCCGCGAAGATCCAAAAATGCCCCGCTTTTCTGGCCGGACGATATGTCGACGAACAGAGCCATCTTCCCTTCGGTAATGCGTTTGAGCTGGGGCAGGGTTCCTCTGAGGATTCTAAATTTGTTGTCATGCTTACGCTTGCGCTTCGTCGGATATTTCCAAATAAGATTCTTGAGTCCTAGCTCTGAGAAAAGCATTCCAGCCACGTACCTTCCCAAAGAATCCACTGACTGCGCATAGGTTTGCAACACACCGGTATCTCCGTAAACATCCAATACAATGCCGGGAAGACCATCATTTTCACCGTGAATCGTCCTGAATGCGTTCGTATAGGTCCGAAGTTCTTTTCTTCGATCGAGTGCTCGAGATATGAGCTTTTGGAAGTAAGCTTTGTTGGGAGGCTGAGAGCCAAAGCGCAGTACTCTGATTCCAATGGCCCCATCGCTTTCATAGATTCCGTATCCCACAATAACATTGCGATGGTCATAGAGCGCAAGCCACTGTCCCGGCTGGAATGCTTGGACTGCGGTACTTAGGTGATCGCGGAAAATCCAAGGATGCCGATTGAGTACGACAGTAACCGCTTCTTTTTTGAGCTGGTAGCGTTGAGGGGTGAATCGGGTAACAGCCACAATACTACTTACTATATGCCTCTAAAATGCCAAGTCTCAAGAAGTACCTGCGCAAAACATACATGACCCCGCAGGTAATTACGCAGCTGCTGAGGATTGCCTGCGCGGCATTGGCAAAGGGCAGAATAGGGAGCATAAACACCATGAAACAAAAGATGTAGTTTCCTCTTAGATAGAAGAACGAAATGCGTTCGATGAAAGCGACTAACACACCAAAGAGTAGGGCAACGGTGTACATTCCGGGATAACCGTAATTCATGTAGCCCTCGCCGAGATAGGATAAGCCTACGCTCGTCGTCTGATCGTCCGTAGACAAAAATCCGTAAGCAATTCCAAAATCGTGCCAAAAAGTAAAGACAGGCTTGTCCGGCCAGATAATCCGAGGGATGAACAGATACAAAAGTTGCATGTAAGTTTCACCGTTCCAAAAGGGAACCTTCGATGGGGTCATATCCAAAATGACTTCCAATGAATCGTCACCGACCCGTCCCAAACCGCTCAGAAAACCCGCGGTAAGCTCATCCAACGTGTCGCCCTCTTCAGCTGCTTCGGTTTCTTGGCTCGTTTTTTTGGTGAGTTTTCCTTCTCCGAAATAACGATCCACCAGCAGATCGGTGATGAGTGAAATTTTTTCACCTGTCGTCATGTACCAGTTTTTTTGCATTTGGATAGTAACCCTGTACTCCGATTTCACGTTCTGAATCATCGATACGGCTACCGTTAGGAGGAACAATGCTGTAATTTTATTTCTTGTTGGACTGAGACAGCAGCTGATGAAAAGTATTCCCGCCAAAGCACCTCCGGCTGCCAATGAGCCAGTCCGGACGAAATCAAAGAAAGCGCCGCAGGTCATACAAAATTTAATAAAAACGAGAATGCGTTCATTGCCAGGCGATTGGACGCAAAAGGACAGAATGATAATCACGACGTAGGTCAGAATGGAAAAGGTAGTAAGAACCGGGGGAACATAAGGGTGGAGGAGGGGGTGAAGCGCAATAAAAGCCGCTATTAAGAGCAAGGGTTGTTTTCCAATATGAAAATATTTAATTT
>JACQOU010000021.1 GCA_016207775.1 Deltaproteobacteria bacterium | reverse complement strand
GCTTCATCGCCTCTACAGCAGTCTCAACTGTGCCAAAAGCTGTTATTAAGACAACCGGGATATCAGGATCAATCTTTTGAAAACGAGCAAGCCCCTCAAGCCCATCAACGTCCGGCATCAGAAGATCGGTAATAATCACGTCAGGCTTCTGTGCTTGAAGGATTGTCTCCGCCTCAACGACGGACGCCGCAACAGCCACTTCGTATTTTTGCGGATTCATCTGCCGGGCAAAGAGTTCTCTCGCAGAACCTCTGTCGTCAACATACAATATTTTGGCCAAAATCATACTGACGATTCCCTCGGTTGATTGACTGGTAACCGGATTGTAAAAATGGATCCTCTTCCCACTTCACTATGAACCGTAATGGTTCCACCATGAGTATCAACGATTTTATGGGCAATAGAAAGACCCAGGCCGGTTCCCTTATCCTGTTTCGTTGTAAAAAAGGGGTCAAAGATTCTTTCCAGATGTTGAGGCGCTATACCACACCCAGTATCACTTAAGGTCACCTCAAAATACTTTGCGCCTTCTATTCGAGTACTAATGGCTAGCCGCTTTTCGCTTCTTCCGGTCATGGAATCAACGGCATTCAAAATCAGATTAACGAAGACCTGACGCAGCAGCTGAGCATCACAGTCGTATTCTTTTCCATCGGACTTGGGTTCAAAGACAACGTTCACACCGTTTTGTTTTGCCTGATAAGCGCACAATCCAATGGCTTCTTGAATAATACGCTCGATAGATTGCCGCTGAAATACCATTTTCCCGGGTCGGGCAAATTCAAGAAATCTCTTCAACAGGGCAACAGCTCTGGCATTTTCATCGTGGATCTGCTTGGCATCGGCGCGCTTGGGGTCACCCTCGGCAAGACTATCGAGCAACAGTTTGCTAAATCCAGTGATGGCATGCATGCAATTGCCGAGCTCATGCGCAAGTCCTCCTGAAATCGTGCCCAGGGATATCAATCTTTCGTGTCGACGGAGGCGTGCCTCTATCTGATGTTTCTCTGTCTCATCGATCACGGTCACTAAAACACCCAGCGAACTACCGTCCGGGTCTCGCAATGGATATACACTAAAAGAAAGGTGCCGCCGCTCAGGAAAATCACCTATTTGCGTCGCTAAGACCGAGGATGAGGACCCGGAAGAGCGGTCTACTTTCAACTCAGTTCTAGTTCCCGTTTCAAAAGCCTTGTCCACGGCATCGGCCAAACACTGTCCGTCGGGAATAAGCTCAGAAATTTTGATACCTGGCTGCGGAAGCATAAAACCCGCTAGCTGTCGACGAGACCCCTGGTTCGCCTGCACGATAGTCCCGTCTCGGTCGCATGTGATGACCCCCTCTTCCATGCAATGGATAACAGATTGCAAGTAGGTTGCCGTGTTCCGCAAGTCGACAGTCATTTCTGACACTTTTTCGTTGAGCTTTGCGTTCATTTCCTTGAGTTCAGCAAGCAAGCGCTCGTTCTCGGTTTCGCCCGCGCGCAGAGCTTTTACGAGATGAATAAAACTATTTTGAAGAACCCCGACTTCATCCTCAGTCTTGGGTTCCTCCAGTTTAACCTCGTCGAGACGCGCTTTACTGATTGAGGTGGCAGCCTCAGTGAGGGCTTCAATGGGCCTTGTGATCCGCCTAATATACCAAGCACCGGCTAATCCACCGATAAATAACCATAGAAATCCAATAGACACAGCCGACAAAAGGTGCCGCGTGATTCCTCTGGCCACTTCATCGGAACGGAACTTCAGGTACACCCTGCCGATAAGCTGAAGATTTCTAAGAATGGGGGCCGACCCCTCATACTCCGTGTATCCTTTAAAGACATCGGACCACTTTGTAGTTGTTTTCTGAATTGTAAAAACATTTCCGAATTGTTCCTGCTTTTCTCCAATTCGATTGGGGTCGGTGTGCGCAATGACCAGTCCATACTTGTTTGCAATAGACAACTCAACTAAGTTAACCCGCTCTCTTGCACGTTCGATAAGATCATGGAAACGATCGGGGTTCTGATAATCCATGAGTGAAAGGGCTCCCATGGCTATGCTTTGAGCAATGATAGTCCCCTGGGTGGAAATGCGGTTGTCTATCTCAACCACTTCCCGGGAGAGTGTGACAAAGGTCTGACCCGCCAAAATAAACGTAATGATACTGAAAAGCAGCAGTAAAAACCGTGCTCTCAAACGAAGAGCCCGCTTATGAAAAAAATTTAACCAGTCTTTCATCTAGTACTAGCCCTCGAGGCTGACTTAAACGAATGACATTCCCAACATTCCTTGTGAGCATGGTGGCTCACCTTGTCCCTATGGCACTTAATACATTCTCTTTGCTTAGGCTCCCATTCGTGTGGTTGGTGGCAATCAATACAGTTTGTATGCTGCTTCACCTTGTGAAGCCCGTGGCGAGCAATCTGATCGTGACAGGATCGACAGGCAACCTGGCTGGGTTTTTTCTCCTCGTGTGGGCGGTGGCACGCCCAACAGGGAAACTTTACCATGTGCGCATTCTTAGGGAATGGAGGTGCCATTACCCCTCTCGAACGATGACAGTCTTCGCATAATCTTCTCGACGGTAAGAGGGTTTTTTCATTGTTCAAGAAGTTATGGCATGCAAAACAGTGAAGAGCTTCCATCCCACTGACTAACAGCTTATGCGGCTTATGGCATTCGATACAGGCATCAACCGTTGCAGTGAAGCTGTGGATCGAGCGGGCATGACAATCCAGGCAGCCGATTTTGTGATCGACCACGTGGACTTTGTGGGCGAACGAGCCCCCAATCTGAGGCCACTTAGGATCATGATGAAAATGACAACTCGCACACGCGTCAATCGCAACCTTGGGTGAATGCACTTTTTTCTGAACTTTATCTGACTTGTAAGCGTAGTTTAATAAGACTTGAAGCGATTCCTTCGCCGTTTCGTGATGACACTTTTGACAAACAATGCCCTTGTGGCTGCTCTGGCTCCAGAGCATATACTCGGTTTGCGTCTTATGGCACTGGGAGCAAAAAGCTGAATTGGTTTCCAGGTAATGTTTGAGCGGAAAATAAATCGCCGCAATCAACAGTAAAAAGAGGGGAATCCAGGGGCTAAAGAATAGCCACCGAACCCATCGTTCGTACTTCTGTTCTTTTTCGTCAGTGGCACTCACTGCAGGCTTCCGCTCGCACAGTTACTTTAAAGTGGTTTTCAAAGGCGTGGCATTTATGACAATGCCCAACTGTAGACGTGTGGATGGCATGCGAGAACTTGCTGCCTTGCTCATACCTTTCAAAACTATGACACTGAAAACAGGGCAAAGAATGAACGTCCTTTTCTTGGCTATGATCAACAGAGGAGACCATTGCGCGGGAGCGACTATCAGCCGTATGCATAAGACTATATACTGTACTATCTTTTAACACGAAATAAAAACGCACGAAGATAACAAGTACCACTAGGCCACCCAAAAATATCCACAACTTTCCCCGGTGTTCACTCATCTTTAACCTTATTCTCTTCTTTTTGGTTTCCCTTTTTGCCCGCCTGCTGCAATTCAGATAGCTTGCCTTGGGCGGAAAGTTCTTCATATTCCGCCCCGTGTTCTTCTTCAAGCTGCTTTAATGTCAGTCGTCCATGCAGGAATACTTTGGACATCGGAAAAACATCCAATCTTAAATGGACATTGTAAAAATGCCACATGAAGATGGCCAAAGCCGCCAGCAATGCCTCATCGGCATGAGCATAATGACAGATATCGTAGAACCAGCTCGGCAAGAACCTCGCCACGGTATCAGGAAACCAACGCACAAATCCAGAGCTCACCATAATTGCCATTCCCCAAAAAACAGCCCAGTAATCGAACTTTTCGAAATAGCTGTAGCGCGGGAAACGGGCACGATTCTTCTCAAGACCGACAAAGAACAACAGATTGTGAAACAAGTCGGTCACATCCTTTAGGCTTGGAAGCATTGAGAAACGCAATGATCCTCTGCGGAAATGAATGATCAAATACAAAAGGTGGTAAATGGCCGAAATAACCAGTCCAAGAGCAGCAACCCGATGAATAGTCCCGCAGCCATCTATTCCACCAAACAGCGCCACCAGATATTTGGAGGATTCCACCGAATGGCTGCTGAGAGGCCATCCAGTCAGCACTAAGAAGATGAAGGACAGTCCCATCAGTCCATGTTGAATTCTCTGGTGGATATCAAATCGTTGGACCGTGATTTCTTCTTCGCGTGCGTGGCGGGCAGAAACAGCACCGGTTCGCTTTTGGAAGATGAGCACACGCACGGTCGCTGCAAAATCAAACAGCACATGCAACCCGAGGAACAAGATCACAAGAAAAGTTAGAGCGGCAAAAAAATGAACGGTGTAGTACCCAATCGTTTGTCCCTCAGGTGTCAGTGGCCTATGCGCTGCAAGCTTAACGAAAGCCTCAGTAGCCCCCGAATGGCACCCCTTGCACATCTCATGCGTTTGTGGCGAGTGAAGAGTGGCCTGGGCATGGCCTCCGTGGCAAGTGGCACAGCCAGGAACTTTATCGGAACCCAGATGGAGTTTTCGGCCATGAGTGGAATGCTCGTAGGTTGATACGGCCTGGGTGTTAAGCCCGGCCTCTTTCATTTTTGCTGCATCTCCATGGCAATTCGCGCAAAAGTGATTACTCTTCAATCGAGCCTCAAAAGGGACGAGCTTGGTGGATGCCTGAATGACATGCGGATCACCATGACAGTTCAGACAGAAGGGAGCTCCTGATTTTTTGCCCTGCGAAGCACCATGTGGAATAACCCCTTCCTCGGCTATATCGGAATGGCATTCGGTGCAAGCCTTCAGCGCAACCGGATCTTTAGCGCCGTGACTTTCAAAGACCTTGATATCATCGGAAGGCTTTTGTACAGCCTCATGAGGATTAAAATGGTAGCTTTGATGACAATCTCGGCAATTCAAATCACCGTGCACGGATTTGGTGACAGCAGTGTACTTTTCTTCAAAGTGACACACCCGGCACCATTGCTTGTTAGCATCATCAACCATTCCGGTCGCATTGCCTGATTTGGCTGCCAAACCAAAATTTGTCCAAATTAAAACTAGGAACACCAAGCCCAAATGACAGAAACTCATTTTTTGTTTGCACTCCCCTGTAATTACATAAACGTGTTTACCAAGCCATTTAGGCTTGGTAAACACTCTCGAAACCTTCTTTTTTTTTATTTGTTAATTGGTTCTTACTTTCAGTTTCTTACTTTCCCAAATCCGGCTTTGGTTGGACGGACATTTCACTCTCGGGCCCGTGCTCAATCACTTTCTTGAAGAATAATGAGTAAGCATAGCCGATGACTGTTCCAACAAGGGCACCGACCACGAGGAAGAAGAAAAGTGTTACGACCACCCCAAGTACCATGCCACCACCGATCAAAATCCGACTCAAAATGCCAGGCTCAACAGGGGTTCCGAGCAAGGCTCCGGCCATAATCAAACCCATGTAGCCTCCATAAACCACTCCATGTAAGGCACCGAAAACCAGGAAGCTCACAAATCCGACGCCCGAGCCGATGAGAGTGGGAAGAATCGTTATTCTTGATTTTGCTTTCATGTTGTCCCTCCTTTTCGTTCCCACCCCTATCCATTGCAAGAGGATGGCCAACCCAAGGGTCTAGTGATTTCAGTTCGTTCCCACCCCTATCCATTGCAAGAGGATGGCCAACCCAAGGGTCTAGTGATTTCAGTTAGTTAACTATTCCTGAGGTAAGTCCTGTGTCGGCATTTTCCGACAAACCAAAGGATGCTTACGCAAAACGGCGAAAAAGATATTATCTTTCAATAACTTGACGCTTTCCTCAATTTCCTACAACGGTTCGGCGACTTCTAAACCCGGATTTTGAATTTGGAATTGTGATGAAGTACTAGGGCTCGTGAGCTTCTCGCATCAAAGAAATAGTAATGTCCTAATTTATAACGCACAGAAAAATCACTCGCCATTGGCAGAAATGTTTGGCAGATTTCGCGCGTGGGAAAAAATTTAAGAGGAATTATCAAGAGCAGCATTATCCTCTGCGTGTTTTTGTATGCACAAAATGCGTGGGGCATTTGTGCATCCGCAGTTTTGAGCCAATGCAGCAACGAAACAATTTATGTCGGGAGGGAGTTTGCCACTCTGAAATCTTTCATAGAGGAGGGTTGCAAACCTTACCGGTCGAATGAATCAGAACACTCTTCTGAGGCATTAGACGCAGTATTACTCAGTGAACTTGCAGGGAGGCTTATGGCGGATCAAAGAGCCGAGCTCCTTGAACTTATTCCGCGGACACCACGTTGGTGGCAATTGCCATTAAGATTGCGCCTGTACGATGAAACAGCATGGTTGTCTTATTTGACTGCGATTCTCGATCCTAATTACGCCGACCTAGTGAGCCTTCATGATATTCAAGCCCTTCTACCAACCTTCGCAACGATGCCAAAGGAACTGATTTCCAAAGTGCAATTACTGATCGCAGAGAAATATCACCACGCAGTGGAGATTCCCCGGTACTATGCAGTCGGCCGCCTCGAAGCAAGGAAGATTTATAACCTCATTCTCAAAGCCACAGTCAAAGCCGACGAGATTTTTTCCAATAGTCTCTTGGATCATCCTGGTGTGGCATATGACACTTACATAAGAAAGGTGAGTCAGATTTTTGAAGGCTTAAGCCATGCTCGCTTCAACTCCGCGAACATTCTGGCCGCTGCACGAATTATTCAACATGAGCTTAACAAGAGCGTTGGGCCCGGTCCGACCTATTTGGTGGAGCTTTTCGGTAACTTTCCTAACGGTCGGTGCGACTTACACGCGCCGATTCTGGAGGCGGCACTTGTCAAAGGTAGGATCCCCAAGCAAAGCCTTATTGAGATCAACGATGTCCTGACGCGCCATTTTAGACATAAACTCGGCAGCACTCGCCTGCATTTCAATCTTTTCAGGGCAGATGATTTAATCTTCAGGAGGCCCGGTTTCTGGGACCCGGTAGTCATCCGCATTTCGCCCAACCATATTACGCTACGGGTTTATCCTCTTGGAAAGCCCGGCCTAGACGTAAGCGACGAGAAAGATATTAGAATGCAGGCGATCGACTATCATTTACACTAGCGTAAGTTTCCAGAGACGGCGTATTGCCTTTGAAAAAGTAGGAAGCTAAGCTGCACTCCTAAGAACACCAAAGGGGATAATAGAATGAACCAGTGGATTCTGTCTTGCCTGATGATTTTTTTCAGCTTTTTCGACACGGCTTTAGCAACAAAAGGCGAAATCAGCCCATTTTCGGCAACCTTGCTCGATAAGAAAATTTCCCGATTCACTCCAGTAACGCTGACAGGCGATACCAGCCGGTTGGCCGAAGGAGATAAAAAGGCCCTCGATAAAATCATTCAAGCAGCTAAACTCCTCGACGCTATTTACCTTAGACAAGTTTGGGCTGGTAATGTGGAACTGAAAAAGAAGCTCGAAGTAAACAAGTCCCGGACGGGTCAAAAACTTCTTCATTACTTTAGGCAAAATGTTGGGCCCTGGAGCCGACTGGATGGCAATGAAGTTTTTGTCAGCGGAGCACCTAAAGAAAAACCGAAAGGTGCGGGCTTCTATCCCGAAGGTATGTCAAAAGAAGAGTTCGAAAACTGGACAAAAACACTTTCTTCCGCCGACAAAGAAAAAGCTACCGGTTTTTTCTGGACTATCCGCCGCAATCAGGATGGGACGCTTACCACCGTACCTTATAGTAAAGAATATAGGGAGTTTTTGGAACCTGCTGCAAAGCTCTTAAAAGAAGCAGCCGAACACACTCCAAATAAAACATTAAAAAAATACCTGACATTGCGAGCGGAAGCGTTTTTATCGGACAATTATTATGATAGCGATGTGGCATGGATGGATTTGGATGCGCCAATCGATGTCACCATTGGCCCCTACGAAACTTATGAGGATGAACTTTTTGGTTATAAAGCAGCATTTGAAGCGTTTGTAACGTTGAGAAATGAGCAAGAATCCGCAAAACTTGTAAAATTTTCCCACCTTCTGCAGGAGATTGAGAATAATCTTCCGATCGACAACCGATATAAGAATCCAAAGCTTGGCGCATTAGCACCGATTCGCGTCGTCGATCAAGTGTACAGTTCAGGAGAAGCTCGAAGAGGCGTGGCAACCATCGCATTCAATCTTCCAAACGATGAAAAAGTGATCAAAGAAAAAGGAAGTAAACGAGTGATGCTCAAAAACGCCCAGGAAGCAAAATTCCAAAAAATCCTGCTGCCCATCGCAAAAAAACTGCTTGATAAAAAAGAAGTGGGCGAAGTGAAATTTGAGCCCTTCTTTACCCATATCCTCATGCACGAACTGATGCACGGGCTTGGGCCTCAGAATATAAACGTTGCAGGCAATAAAACGACTGTCCGCAAGGAACTCAAAGAGCTTTACTCTGCCATCGAAGAGGCGAAGGCTGACATCACTGGCCTGTACGCCATGCAATACCTAATGGACAAGGGAGTGATCGAGCAGTCCATGCAGGATTCAATGTATCTTACGTTCTTGGCCAGCTCTTTCCGATCGGTGCGTTTTGGAGTGGGGGAAGCTCACGGAAAAGGAATGGCTCTCCAGTTCAATTATTTGGCAGAAAAAGGGGCTTTTACAGTTGGCAAGGATGGAAGGTACGCGGTAAACCGCACAAATATTAAAGAAGCCGTTAAGAACCTGACACATGAAATACTTACGCTGGAAGCGGAAGGTTCTTATGTGAAAGCTAAGGCGATGCTCGACAAATATGGCTCACTTCGACCGGATATGCAAAAAGCACTCAAGCAACTGCACGATATCCCGGTTGATATAGAGCTACACTTTGCCGCGGATGCAACCGAAGCAAAGACGTAGGCTGTCGGCGAGATTGCTTCGGGCTTCGCCCTCGCAAAGACAGGTTATTCAGCTGGGTGCTTCGTCCTCGCAAAGACAAATTATTCAGCTAGGCGGCAATACGATTTTCGGCCAGGTGTTTCTTGCATTCGGCGCAATAACCATTCACAAGCTCTTCACCGCAATAGCAGATTTTGTAGACAATTTTGGCTGGATTCCCAAGAACAAGTGTGTGATCAGGGACGTCCTTTGTTACGACCGCTCCGGCTCCCACCATGGCATACTTACCGACGGTTATGCCACAAATAATCGTTGCATTCGCTCCGATGGTAGCCCCTTTCTTGATTAAAGTCGGACGCCAAACCGATGATCCCTTCTTAATAAAAGCTCTGGGTTTAAAATGGTTTGTAAAAACCGCATAGGGGCCAACAAAAACATCCTCTTCAAGCGTAACCAGATCCCAGACAGCAATGCCGTTTTTGATGGTGCAACCATTCCCAATGCTGACCTTATTTTCAATGAAAACTTGTTCACCGATGTTGCAATTTTTTCCGATACGGG
>JACQOU010000264.1 GCA_016207775.1 Deltaproteobacteria bacterium | reverse complement strand
TTCAGGGTTGCAATCGAAGCATCCCTCGCCGCAATTGTGTTTTTGCCAGCTTCAACGACCGTTTTCAGGTCGTCAATCTTCGCGTTTTGGGTAGCAACCGTCTTATTAAGACCAACAATCGTGCTGTTCTGGGCCGCAACCGTTGTGTTCAAGCTGCTAATCGTATTATCCCGAATATCGAGCTGCTGGCTAACCTCACTTGCGTTTTTACGAAGCTGTGCAAGGCTCGCAAGGCTTTCTGGCGACATCTTTAGAACATTTTTCACAAAGATGTTGTCTTGCAGCTCCGGATGTTTGCTGAAAATCTTATTAAACGCGCTGGTCAGCGGTCGGTAATCTCTGGTTACGATTTTCTCAAGGGCCTTTCCGTTCCTGAATTGGCCTTCGCTCAAGGCTCTGCCCAGAGCTTCTTTTTCTTCCGAAGTCAGCAATTTGGGATCGAGGCCAAACCGCAATTCGTAGTAGGGGTAGTATGAAAAATCTTTGGAAGACTCGAACTTCCCTAAGAGCTTCAGCAATGCTTCCACAGACTCGGGTGAAAGCATAAAGATCCTCTCGATCATTTCTTTACTGTATCTCTCCTTCGGAATTCGCTCCATCAATGCCTTTAGCAACTTTTCCGCTGAAATACCTTGTTCCCTGCCGAGTTCGGTTAATCCCATCCCGTAAAGTTGGCTTCTAGCTCTCGTCACGCTGGCATCAATTCCGGCCCTCACATCAATGACTGTTTTTCCATCTTTCTGAACAATGCTGGACAACCGGCCCAAAATTTCCGCATAGCGGTGTTCGCTCGCGGCTTGATCTATGGGCACAACCTGCGAACGGGGAACCGAATCGGAAACCACCCCGCCTTGATGCCTCTCCTCTGCATACCCAGTGGAAAGAAGAACTACCGACAAAACGAACGAAACCACAGGAAACCATTTGTGCACTTTCATCGACTCTACTCCTCTTTCGTAAAACAAAAACCGTGCAACACCAACGCTGCACGCTACCCCTGGTGATAGCAAACGTTGTGCCGCTTAAATTTGTGCGTGGTATCGGAGAATACTCAAAGGAAACAGCGACTACGTCACAGTGAAGTGCTCAATTCATGGACAGAGCAACCATAAAAAAGGGGGCATCCTTCCTTTAAGGAAATAGTTCCCAATGGAATGATACATTTTTTAAAAAGCGAGTTACAATTCTTGCCATCAATCTACCGACGAATTTCGTCATTATCAGAGCAATTCAGTGCATTCAAAGCCTGTTCCCAATGGCAACAAACTTGCATCATGAACGAAGCTGAGGGCTGGGATTATTAATTAAGGAGGAACGTTCATGTTCAATTGTTCGAAATTTCACCTTGTGCTTTTTCTCGCGCTGGGTATTTTGCTTGCTGGTTGCGGTAAGGATGAAAAACAAGCTCCCCAACAGGTACAACCACCGGTTCCACCGCCGCCCGTTGGAATTCAGCCGCAAAAAGAAGCAGTTACTTTCATTAAAAACATTTCACCAGGCAGCCAAATCTTCTATGAAGAGATACAGAGGGAATATTTTGGAATTACCGCTGGTGCCAACTGCTTTCAGTTGGTAAAGCGAAACGCAGATGGGAGAGAAATACTGCAAATTTCTCCGAAGATCTATCCTACCGGCGACGATGTAAATCCGACGGCACAATGCAAAGATACCTTGCAGGACCAGAAGTTCGTCAAAATTGAGCTCTACCCAACAGAACAGAATCCAGGCGAAGTAGTTCTAAAAGATAAGGCCGGCAACAAATCATACGGAATGTATTTGAAAAACGACCTGACAAACAACGGTCTTGATAGCATGCAGCATCTATGTAGTGCCGCTCTTAATTATAACAAAACCTGTAAAATCATCGTAGGAACAGGTAGACAATTAGAAGGTACAATAGCGAGTATCGTTCCCCCTGAGGAATAGTAAGCTCTTTATAACACTCGTCGTAGGGTGATCTTCGCATGAAGAAGATCACCCTATTTATTTCTGGGCGTGCGCCAAGTCACTAATAGATTTGGTCGCTCAGTTCATAAAAATGTATTCCCTTTCACCCTTTCAGCTTTTCCGGCAAGTGACATTTTTTGCCATCGATTTACCGACCAAAATCGTCATTTGCTGCAACAATTGAGGGTGACTCCAGCATGTTCCCAATGGCAGCAAACTTGCATCGTGAACGGAGCTGAGGGCTGGGATTATTTACTAAGGAGGAACGTCCATGTCCACTCGTTCTAAACTTCGTCTTGTGCTTTTTATCGCACTTGGCATTTTGGTAGTCGGTTGCGGTAAAGATGAAAAGAAAGCTCCCGAACAGGGACAACCGCCTGCACCATCACCAATTCCCGAAATTCAGCCGCAAAAAGAACCCGTTACTTTCATAAAGAATATTTCAGCTAATCTGGCAAGCTTCAAAGACGAAATCTACCAAGAGCACAAAATTAACTCCAATTTACACTGCTTTCAGGTGGTCAAAAGGAACGAGGATGGCAAAGAAATATTGCAGATATCGCTAAAGAATTTTGCCGATCCGAACTGGAAACCATTTGTTTGTCCTGATACTCTAGCCGATGGAAAATCCGTCAAAGCTGAATTTTACCTCGAGGAGAAAAATGGGGGCGAAGTATATCTGAAGGGTAAAGACGGCAAGAAATCGTACGGAATGTATTTAAAAAGCGACCCAGCTAACAACGGTCTTGATAGTATGCAACATCTATGCAGTGTCGCAATGAACTTCAACCAGACTTGTGAAATCATCAGTAGTGAAACAGGAGGCATGATCGTAGGCTTTAGTTCTCCAACGGCAAAGTAAGCAAAGTTCTTTGTTGCTAAAACGATAGGGTGATCTTCGACTCAGAAGATCACCCTATTTTTTTTGCTGATATAGACCGTTTCATAAGTTAGGGCTCGTCAAAGAATAACTTGGACATTTATGCGCCCAGATTTGGGTCAGATTTGGACGATCCGATTGAACAAAACGCGAGGCATATCCGTCGATATGTTGAGCGTTTTGTGAATGAGAATCGTTCAAAGATGACCCGAAGATGGGATGCAGAAATGTTCAAGTTATTTTTTGACGAGCCCTTAGGTTACGAGCGAGATGAGCAATCATCGAGCCAGACGAGGCGGACGAGCAAAAAGCCCACAATTGTTTTTCGGGTGTGTAAAAAATAGACAGACAAAATGTGAAATCATTTTAATACACTTTAAAGATTCGTTAGCCGGCACATAAAAAAGTGTTCTTTTTTCTGAACGCCACTGGAATGCGGTTTCATCGCTTTATGCCTAAACAAAAGAAAATGCGTGATGGAACAAACCTTGCACTACAGACCAACGACGGTGCGGTGCCGTTGAGCAAATCAACGTATGCACCTGTCATTGGTTTGTGATTGAAAGGAGTAGAGAAATGCGTTCGATAGTTGTGGGCTTTGTTTCACTAGTTGTACTGTCTTTTTGTTATGTCTCCGTCGCAGCGGAACATAAACCAGCCGGACCTGTGGGACCTGCGGCAAAGGTGTCAACACCTCAACCCAAAGTATTTGATAAGGTTGACCATTCCGCATTGGAAACCTTAACAGCCGGAACCGTTGTCAGAGACGAGGTTGGCGATACGATTCCACTAAACGGGGAATCCTTAGGCAAAATCCGTCAAACTATACGAAGAATGGAAAAGATTCGAGACGGGATTGCCAAAAGCTGCTTTGGCCCTGGCCATGAAGCGGATGAAATGCTTGCCAAACTTTTAGATGATTACATGAACTACATTGTAGAAGGCATCAGCGTGTTCCACAGACTGGATCGTGACAGGCTTCGCGCTTATGCTTCAATTGCGCAGTGGATTAGTGCTCACATCGAAGGTTACTTCCCATTCAATATTGAGAATATGGTTAGAACCGATCGTGAAGGGCTGGTTAAATTGGCAGAGCAGCAAGCGAAAGTTCAGGAAGAAAAAGACTATGAAGTTAACAAACACTTTTGGAAGTCACGAAACAGTTTGGATCATGTTGGTAGAGAAGAGTGGGTTAAGCTAACCCGAGAACTTTCTCAAAAGCAGGCCCCACTGAACGATTCCTTCCGGACACTTGTGGAAGGCCACAAGAAAGAGTTTTCTCAGGCGCAGACTGCTTTGAACAAAAAGCTGACAGCTTTTACAGATCAGTCAAAAGCTCAAAATAAAGCTCTGGTAGAAGTCTTATCCGGCATTCCTAGTGCTCTCGGTATTTTGGATGAGACTTCCAAGCAGCGCAGTGAAATCGCCTTGAATCAGGGTGGTTCAGATACTGGCGCCGGAAAAGCGGACATTGTTACTTTAAGAAACAAATTATCACGCATCAATACTCAAAAGGAAGCCATCATCAACGCACTATCAAAAGACGAAGCCAAAGTCTGTATTTACGCAGAGTAACTCGAATTTACTCTTTCCAATCCATTGGGGCCTGCTCTTCGCAGGCCCCCTTTTTTACTTACAAATTCTTTATCGAAGTCCGGGGCGCCTGGGTAGGCACATGACGGGCGTTCCTCTCACTGCCGGTGCTACCGCTAAACAATGAACTGGTTAGTAAGCGCTGATCACGCTTTTGTGGCTCCCCGATTGACGCGCTGAGAACGCAGATCTATTTTTAGCTGTGTGCGGCTTGATTGACCATTTAGCTTTCGCAAGCGATAATAACAATATTAGCTGTGCGTTTGGAGATTCCGTGTACCCGCTTCGGGGTTCAGTCAAATCCGTACCTGTTAGCATTTAGCACCCTTTGTTTTTAACAAAAGGAGCGTCCATGCCTGCGCTAGACATAAAAAACCTCATCAGTGGTCTTCAAGATTTAGACAAATATAGAAAGTTCACTTGGCACGGAACTTTTCAAGAATACGTGGATATGGTCAAAGAAAGGCCCGACATTACGCGAAATGCGTTTCAGCGCCTTTACGATCTCATTGTGAGTTATGGAACTGAGGAATACGTTGAGTTCAAAAAGAAGATCATTGCCTACAATTTTTTCAAAGATCCGATCGAAAATGGAAAGGACGCTATCTTCGGTTTGGATGTTTATTTGATGAAATTGGTTAACGTATTAAAAGCAGCCGCTCAAAATTACGGTCCTGAGAAGCGGGTGGTTTTGCTGCACGGTCCTGTTGGAAGTTCGAAAAGCACTATCGTGCGATTGCTGAAAAAAGGAGTGGAGAACTACTCATATGCCGACGAAGGGGCCTTGTTCAGCTTCAAGTGGGTCTCTAATAACTCTGCAGAAGCCGAGAAAGTTTTTGGTACGCAAAAGGAAATTATGTGTCCGATGCATGAGGAACCCCTCAAGCTCATACCCACGGAATTCAGGAAAAAATTTGCTGAGGAAATTAACCGCGGTCGGAAAGAAGGTCATCGGGTTTCCATAGAGAACGATCTTTGTCCCCCGTGCAATTACATCTTCAATCAGCTGTACCAGATTTACAATGGGGACTGGACGCGTGTGATCGATCACATCCGCGTGCATCGGTTGCTTCTTTCGGAAAAGGGCAGAACGGGGATCGGAACCTTCCAGCCAAAGGATGAGAAAAACCAGGATTCGACGGAGCTGACGGGAGACATTAACTATCGCAAAATTGCCGAGTATGGATCGGATTCCGATCCCAGAGCATTTAACTTTGATGGCGAGTTCAATATTGCCAACCGAGGCATTATCGAATTCATCGAAGTGCTTAAGCTGGACGTTGCGTTTCTCTATGATCTTCTGGGTGCTTCACAAGAACATAAGGTTAAGCCGAAAAAATTCCCACAAACGGATATCGATGAAGTGATCATCGGCCATACCAATGAGCCTGAATACCGCAAGCTTCAAAACAACGAGTTCATGGAAGCTCTAAGAGACCGAACGGTAAAAATTGATATCCCATACATTACGAAACTTGGCGAAGAGGTAAAGATTTACCGAAAGGATTTCAACTCGAAGACGATTAAAGGCAAGCACATTGCCCCGCATACCATTGAGATGGCCTCGATGTGGGCAGTGCTCACAAGGCTTGAGGTACCCAAGAAGGCTAACCTCACCTTGCTGCAAAAGCTCAAACTTTATAACGGTAAGACCCTTCCCGGGTTCACGGAAGACAATGTCCGTGAACTTCGTAAAGAGGCAAGCCGAGAAGCAATGGAGGGGATTTCACCCCGCTATATCCAAGACAAGATTTCAAACGCTCTTGTGAATACTAAAGAAGGTAATGTCAGCTGCCTGAATCCGTTCATGGTCCTCAATGAACTGGAAGGCGGATTGCGGCATCACTCGCTCATTTCATCGGAAGATAAAAAGAAGCATTTTCGTGAATTGCTGCAGGTAGTGAAGCAGGAGTACGAAGACATTGTTAAGAGCGAGGTGCAGCGAGCGATCTCGGCCGATGAAGAGGCGATGGCTCGTCTTTGTGCCAACTATATCGATAACGTAAAAGCATACACGCAGCGGGAAAAAGTAAAAAACAAATACACTGGTCAGGATGAGGAACCCGATGAAAGGTTAATGCGATCCATTGAAGAAAAGATCGATATACCAGAGAGCCGAAAGGATGATTTCAGACGCGAAATTATGAATTACATTGGTGCTCTGGCCTTAGAAGGCCGCCAGTTCGATTACAAAACGAACGAACGTCTGCATAAGGCGCTGGAGCTCAAGTTATTCGAAGACCAGAAGGATACCATTAAACTCACTAGCCTCGTCTCTAACGTCGTGGATCAAAGCACTCAGGAGAAAATTGACATTGTGAAGGGAAGGCTCATAAAGAGTTACGGTTACTGCGAAATTTGCTCAACCGATATTCTTACCTTTGTTGCTTCGATCTTCGCCCGCGGAGACGTGAAGAGAAAATAACTCCATGATCGCCGGCATCAAGCGCGACCATCTGCGCTTTAAGCAGATCGTCAAAGGAAAAATTAAGCAAAATCTTAAGAAATACATCACCCAAGGAGAGCTCATTGGGCGACAGGGGAAAGATCTGGTCAGTATTCCTCTTCCCCATATTGACCTTCCTCATTTTCGTTTTGGTCGGAAGCAAATGGGGGGAGTTGGCCAGGGGGAAGGTGCTATCGGAACTCCGCTTGGGCCCGGCGATGAGGGGGATGAACCGGGAGCCGGAAATGCTTCCGGGGAGCACGCTCTTGAGGTGGATATTTCCCTTGCGGAACTTGCCGAGATGCTGGGTGCCGAATTGGAGCTTCCACGGATTCAGCCCAAGGGGACACGCTCGGTTCAGTCTCAAAAGTATCGCTACAGCGGGATACACACGGTAGGGCCCGATTCCTTGCGGCACGTGAAGCGGACTTATCGCGAAGCTTTGCGACGTCAGATATTATCGGGTCAATATAATCCCGAAGATCCGGTCATCATACCTGTGCGCAAGGATTATCGTTACCGAGTATGGAAGAACGTCATCCGTCCTGAGAACAATGCCGTTATCATCTACATGATGGACGTCTCGGGAAGCATGGGGGATGAGCAAAAAGAGATTGTGAGGACGGAATCCTTTTGGATCGATACCTGGTTAAGATCCCAGTACACGGATCTGGAAATTCGCTACATTATTCACGACGCTACAGCGAGAGAGGTTGACCAGGACACGTTTTACCACACACGTGAGAGTGGTGGAACGTTGATTAGTTCTGCGTACAAGCTTTGCAATGAAATTATCGAAAAGCAGTATCCAGTAGCTGACTGGAATGTTTATTCTTTCCACTTTTCGGATGGGGATAATTGGTCTGGCGAGGATACAAAACTGTGTGTTGATGTGCTCCGGGGAGATCTGTTGCCTAAAATGAATCTCTTTTGCTACGGCCAGGTGGAAAGCCGCTATGGGAGCGGGCAGTTTATCAAAGACCTGATGGAGAATTTTAAAGAAGACGAGCGGCTTATCACCTCAAAGATAGAGAGCAAGGAAGCCATCTATCGCTCTTTAAAAGATTTTCTGGGAAAAGGAAAATGAGAGAACTACCCCCTGAGCTTCAAAAAGCGCAGACAGAAATCAGGGAAATTGCGCGTGGCTACAGTCTCGATCCGTTCGACACTATTTTCGAGCTTGTCGACTATGATGAAATCAATGAAATCGCTGCGCTGGGAGGATTTCCTACCCGATATCCCCATTGGCGATTCGGGATGGAGTACGATTATTTAAACAAGACTTATACGTACGGGCTGCAAAAGATTTATGAAATGGTGATCAATAATGACCCGTGCTACGCCTACCTTCAGATGGGCAACAGCATTGTGGATCAGAAACTCGTGATGGCCCACGTTTACGGGCACTGCGACTTTTTCAAAAATAATATTTGGTTCTCAAAGACGAACCGTAAGATGCTCGATGAAATGGCAAATCACGCCACCCGGATTCGTGAGTACCAGGATCGTTTCGGAGTGGATTGCGTTGAAAATTTCATTGATTGCTGTTCGTCTATTGATAATCTCATCGACTTTTATTCGCCGTTTGCTCAGAAACCCAGGGATCGGGATGATTTTGCTGAGGAAGTTACCGAACCAGAAGACGCGGTTGTGCGCAAATTTAGAAGTAAGGACTACATGGATCGGTACGTAAACCCGAGCGATTTTCTTGATGAACAAGAGAAGAAGCTCCGTGCGGACAAGGAAAAATCCAGGAAATTTCCCCAGGAACCGGAACGGGATGTAATGAAATTTATTATCCAGTATGCCCCGCTGGAAAACTGGCAGAAAGAGGTTCTTTCCATTGTTCGGGAAGAAGCTTACTACTTCACACCGCAGGCGCAAACTAAGATAATGAATGAAGGTTGGGCAACCTTCTGGCATTCAACCATCATGACCCAACATGTTCTTAAGGATTCTGAAGTCATCGATTATGCTGATCATCACAGCGGTACGTTGGGATCCCGGCCAGGTCAGCTGAATCCGTACAAACTGGGAATCGAGCTTTATCGAGATATCGAAGACAGGTGGAATAAGGGGAAGTTTGGTAAAGAATATGATGAATGTGATGACGTAGATGAGAAAAGACGGTGGGATAAAAAGTTGGGCCTGGGACGCAAGAAAGTTTTTGAAGTAAGACGCTTGCATAATGACGTGACGTTTATCGACAATTTCATCAATGAAGAATTTTCTGAACAACAAAAACTGTTCACTTATGGATTTAACCGACGGACGGGGATGTATGAGATAGTGGATCGAGATTGGAGAAAAGTGAAAGAGCAACTTCTCTTTGCTCTGACCAATTTTGGCCAGCCGGTTATTCGGGTTGAGGACGGCAACTATGAAAATCGCGGCGAGCTTTTGCTGGCTCATCAGCATGAGGGTGTCGACTTGGAATACGACAAAGCCGCGGAGACGTTAAAGAATCTCCAGGTTCTTTGGCGCCGCCCAGTACATCTTTATACCCGATTCAATGCGCAGCCCAAACTGATGTCTTATGATGGCAGGGAATTGCGCGAAAAAGACATTTAACGTTTAACCTGGAAATTGCATTTGGAATCGTCACGAGGCCGAGGAAGTCTTTGATATATTTGGCGGACACAGGCAAAACCCGAGGAGGAATAT
>JACQOU010000259.1 GCA_016207775.1 Deltaproteobacteria bacterium | reverse complement strand
GCATTGGGATGACCCAAGAGGTGTTTCACGGCCATGTTCGACTTAAAGGCCGTAAGAGGTGACCCCAGCCAAGTTCATTCTTTAATAAGGCGGTATTTTGTCGATAAAAAGGATGGATGTGATTTTTCTGTAAAGAATTTTAGGGATGCGTTTACAAAAAGGCGTTAACTTTTGCTACCGTCCTCCAGGAAGGTTGGAGAGTGGGAACACGCTTTATGCCCTGTTCTTCACTTCGCACTTTTTTGAGAGGGTTCCCCACTCGGACCTTTCTCCTGGAAAAGCGAGGTGGATAAATTGCTTCCTCTGGGTATGCACATGACGGGACCTAACGGCTATGGTTCGGCCTGCCTGACTTAATAGAGTGAACAGCCTCTCTGCCGAATGAAGGGGCTTTGTCTTCGTGGAATCAAGCGTAAATGCAGGCTGAACGCCTCTTCGCTCAACAATATTGACCCAATGCATCACGTTGTGGTTTATTCAGGGGGTTAAGGGGGGATCGATGCTCAAATTGTCGTCACTTTTCCTAGTCTTGGCGATGTTTTGCGCCAGGCACGTGCAGTGCCAAACACCTCGGCTCTATCCGGGGCCAGTTTGGGCGGATGGATTTCCCTCTGATCGGATGTTTACGCCGATTCTTTTTGATGTGTCTCTGGAGAATTTTGCCCGCCTTAAGGACGAACTGTTTTTCAAGAATTCCTTTTACCGGAGCTTAAAAGAAAATTTTTTGCAATTCGTGGGAATGCAGACTGAGGACCTCAGTGGTTGTTCGACCAATCTCCACGACCTTCCGGTTACGCCTATCGAGCAAGCAATTGATTCCTGGCTTTTGCTGACCGCAAGCCCCTTTAGTGACACCCAATTAATCGAAAGAGATCCCAATGGCCTGAAACTTTTCTTGATCAGTTCCTATGCTGGGCGCTGCCAATTTCCACGCTTACAGCCCAAGTTAGAATTACTTTACAGTCAGCTGGAAAGAAATTACCAAACTCCAAGACGCCGACGGGCTATCCATTACCCGAATGTCGTTAGTTATTACTTCAATGTGGACGTGGACTCTCCATTTTTCGAACTCTTTCGTTTCTCGGTCCGCCATGCCCTTTTGTGGGGATATTTTCTTCAGGGCAAGCATCTACCCGCTCACTTTGAACTCGGTCCCGTCAAATTGCATTGGAACCTTCGACCGCAGGGACTGTCACACGAAGGCTTCCTGGGTGAGAATGAAACCCTGCAGGAAATCGTCTCGCTCGATAAAAAACTTCTTGCCGGCTATTCTTGCTTCGGGCACCCCAGTTGCACTCCTCGCCTCGTCGGTGAAAAACTTTTAGCGCTTCTGAAAAAATTCCACATGAGTCTCCCAAGTCAGTCAGTTGAAAAGGCTTACATCGAGTTCGAGGGCTCACGCTACCTCATTGAAAATGAATCCAGGGGTGCCGACATTCAGATCAGTCCATTTTCTGACGGTTTGCAGGGCATAGCGGATTACTCAATCAACAAGCTGGATCGGGCAGGCAAGACGGAATTAAACGTTTGGGTCGCGGGGCTTGTTCCTTATCTTGCGTTCGTGCGGGATTTTTTTGAGGGCTACGGCACTTCGTATCGGAATTCACCGATCAGTTTTCTGAACCTGTTTGAACCTTCGGCTGAGAAAAGGGAGCAAAATATCAGGAAAGAAAGAGAGTTTATGCAGTCTCGTCTCAATCGGGAATTAATTCTCCAGTTACACAAGTCCAAGTACTACGCCTATCGATAGTTGTCACCCAGCCCGACGAACTTTTGAGCTCTTGTTCGCACATTCCAGCAATCGGTTTTCATCGGGCACCAAATAATGGTCGGCCCCTCCTTTAACCAATATTCCCTGACGGGTGAGCTCTTCCAAAAACTTCTGGATAGTGGGCAAATCAAAGTCAACGATTCTTTGGATCCGTTCAGGCGTAAGATCAACCTCTATGCCATTATCCACTCGCTTACCGCTGTTTCGACAGAAATAAAATATCAAGTGAGAAAGGCGCTGGACCGGATTACTGTGCCGCAGAATACGCATAAGATAATTGGCGGTGTCCAGGCGCTCAACGACGAGCCTTAAGAGTTGGCGCATTAAGTCTGGTATCATGCGATGAACTTCATCGAAATTTTCCAAAGAAAGCTCGAGTACCGTCGTGTTGGTCTTCGCTCTGGCCGAATAGCGCCTCTGATAGGGAGTCTCTCTTATAATCGCCGTTTCCCCAAGAAATTGACCGCTCTCCATCGTAGCGACAATGTATTCGTTAGTACCTCCGTCTTCATCGATGAGTTCAAGTTGCCCTTCAACAACCACAAACATGGACGAACCCTGCTCGCCCTGCCGAAAAACATATTCCCCTTCTTGTACAAACCTGAAGTAGTTCTTCAGCTTAGGATCAAACATGTATTGAACGAGATTCATCTGCATTACCTTCTAGTAATAGATCATATCTCCCTGTTGAATCATTAAAGGTAAATCCAAGAGCTTAATCGGAATTCGCCCCTTTTTTTTCAGTTTCTCCATCATAGACAAGGTGGCGGACAATAGTTTTTTCTCTTCCGGGCCTGCAAGCTGCACGATCGTCTCAAACTCCTTTTTCGCCAGTCCTGCCAATCCCTGGACCCCGTAAAGCCGACCCAAATAATAATGGCCCAACAAACGATAATGTTCTTCCGGAACAACCAAAAGATTCTGGAAAGCTGACCCTGCCAGATCGTAATAACCCAGCCGCAGCGCCATGATACCAAGCACGAAATAAAATGCTGGAGACGTATCATCCAAGGCAATCGCCTCTTTTACGAGACCCATTGCTTTATCGAGATCGAGTTCCCATTCGTAAGCAATCTTGGCCAATATATAGAGCTGTTCAGCGGCAGCCTTTCTTGGAAAATCTGTCTTATATTGATCGTTTCGAAAAGTCTCAAAAGATTCTGTTGGAAACGTGGCGGGATCCAGTTGGATGGGAAGCTCGACAAATTCACTTTGCGATACGGGTGCCATTCCGTTTGCTACAAAGAAACGATCCCCGCTGGGATCCACCACCACGCTCGTCAGTGTCACATGCGTTGCTACTGCATTTCCTACCGTCCGATACTTCTTGCTTTCCAAGTCCCATTTATCTGCAAGAATAGAAGCTGCGCTCTTGATATCCAGACTGCCATCCCAAGATCTCAGCAACTCTTCAATACGTCGATAACGTAAATAGGTGTCTTGAGCGGTTGCCCGATTCAGCTCAGAAAAGACGGGGATCATTTTGGGAGTTAAGTAGTGATTAGTCTGAATGAGCTCATCGCCCTGTACCGTCCTGACTTCCGCATGGCTATGCGACAACTCTACGGTGGCCGCTTTCTTTTCGCGCATGCTCACAATGACATAAGTCCACCCTCCCGCTGGCCGATAAGGCAAAAAACCTCCAATGGCTTCGTCAAGAGTGCGGGCCGTGCGCAACACTTGTTGCGAAACCATAAAAATGGGGTACGCCTCCGCTGAAACATCCTCCGTCGGTATGACGTGCGAATCGATGTAAATACCTGATTCATTCATCCCAAGAACACCGGCATTGTGAATGCCCGCTGAAGATATCGATACATACTTTTGCGCGTCCGTCGGATCGTAATAAATAACAGTGGGATATTTATCGAAGCGACTATTGAGAGGATAATCGGTATTCCTCCCAATCAACATTTCCCCGTTACGGGTTCTGTTCCCCCACGTGACAAATGACGAACATTCCCCTCCTCCAAAAGGGTTAGAGAAAGGGTTTCCGCCACGCAACGTTTGACCCAACAGCACTAGAAGCGATTCGGGCACCAAAGCAGCGTAGACAATTTGCTTTACTGGAAGACCACTCCCTTCGGAAAGTCCGTACCCCTCCATCAGTGGGTGCTGAGCACCCGAAGCCATAGCATTATTCTTCATGCCATAGTCGAGCAGTTTGCGCGTGATGGAATGATAATAATAATCCACTAGAATTTCAGAGACTCCTGGAATTTCACCCAACGTGTTCTCAATTGAGTAGCGCAACAAATCCGCAACCACTGGCAACGCTCCGTCCTTTATTTCTTCTTTGAGTAATTTTCCATGTTGGTAAGCCATTTCAAAACGATCACCATGCAAATAAAGAACGTTGATCCCTTTTCTTTTAAACAAACGGGCTGACCCAAGAGCGCGACCACCGTCTGGGGTTGTTTGGACTGGGAGCTTGTACAGATAGGCATATTTATCGCGGATGGACTTGGGAACTTTAAACAGCCTGCAATAAGCATCGTTGCTTATCGTGATGATTAGCAGACATATACAAAGCCGTCGGCACTGGTTAGTCATATCGAACCTCATCTCTATCTAGGGTTCGACATGGCGCACAAATAACTTGAGACCGCGCGTTAACTCTTCGTGTTTGTTACCAATACCGAGTGGTGATGGTACAAGAGCCCAGTACTTTTGCCTGGCAGCCGATACGATCGGACCCGGGCTTTTTTTCGCGGGCAAGAAGGTGGCGCTCGGCTTCTGTCTGAATTGAAAGATGCTCCGCCCCTTCCGTCACTTGGACATTGCATTTTCCACAAGCAAATTCTGCACTACAGGAGGACGCAAGAGGCAAACCGGCGCATTGCGCAGCGGCATACAGGGAAGTACCCGAAGGAACATCGATTTTTTTCCTGCTGGGCAAAAATTGCACGACGGGCAATGCGACTCCTTTCGGGTATAATAATTATGTAACACTTCTTGCCCGCTCACTGGAACTCAAATGAACGAAAATACAATCGATTCGGAAATTCTTGGTCGCGACGCCCAAATGCTCAGTGCCATCCTTGCTGAAATGTCGAAAGTCATCGTAGGACAGCAACACATGACACGCACGCTGCTAATGGGTCTTTTAGCAAACGGGCATGTCTTACTCGAAGGGTTACCGGGACTGGCAAAGACACTCGCAGTGAAAACGCTCGCTCGAGTGCTTGATGCCAAGTTCAGCCGCATCCAATTCACACCGGACTTACTACCCAGCGATTTAATCGGCACGATGGTGTATCGAGAGCAGACAGGAGAGTTTATTCCCAAGAAGGGACCTATTTTTGCGCATATCGTTTTAGCGGATGAAATCAATCGTGCACCCGCTAAGGTACAAAGTGCGCTATTGGAAGCTATGGGGGAGAAGCAGGTCACCATTGGCGATGCGACACACGCTCTGGAAGAACCCTTCTTGGTGTTGGCTACTCAAAATCCAATTGAGCAGGAGGGCACCTATAACCTGCCCGAAGCTCAACTCGATCGGTTCATGTTTAAAATTAAGGTGCCCTACCCTTCAAGGGCTGAAGAGAGAGTGATTCTTGACCGCATGTCTGGCGAAAATCTCCCTCGTACGGAAGCAATCTTTTCGACAAGAGGAATTTTAGAAGTTCGAAGCCGGCTGGATAAGGTCTATATGGACAATCGGATCAAGGAGTACATTCTCGCGCTTGTGATGGCGAGCCGAAAAAGTAATGAGCTTGAGAACCGGGAAATTGCAGGTCCTCATTTAGAAGAAATTCGGCATGCGATTGCCATTGGCGCTTCCCCTCGCGCAACCCTTTTCTTATGCCGGGCTTCCAAGGCACACGCTCTTTTGGAAAATCGTTCCTACGTGATCCCCGAGGATGTTAAAGCAATCGCACACGAGGTTTTGCGTCATCGCCTTTTACTGACCATTGAAGCGGAAGCCAGAAATCAAAACCCCGATCAAATTGTTGGTTACCTGTTAGTAACCATTAGTGTTCCCTAATCTGAAAAGGT
>JACQOU010000258.1 GCA_016207775.1 Deltaproteobacteria bacterium | reverse complement strand
GTTCTGGAGTATCGAGTTAACCACTCAACCCACTTCTCGGAGTTTACAAGTTTCTCGCTTTGAAAAGCACTCAAGACTCCCAGATATTTGTCAGACCAGCCTTTTGCCTAGGGATCCGGGAGGGGATCTTTATCAATATCGAAATATTCGACGTAAAGGCCCAAATAATTTAAGACAGATTCAACGTGTCGCAAAACTGTGGAGCGATAGATTTCTTTTGACTCAACACTGGACCAAGGGGAAAGCACCACCCGCTTGAGCTTGGCTGCCTGTAACGGCCAAGAAAAAACGCAGAATGCAAGCAGCATGAAAAATTGAGCCAAGCCCATATGATTGAAAAGCTCAGAAAGAAGAAGAGGAAGTTCCGAAAGAAGTTACTGTTACGCGTAACGACCATAACTATTATAACACGGAACTCTTCGTCCTAGGGCTCCCTGACCCGACCAGTCGTGACGTGATGCGGATAACACGGCCAGCGCATAAAATAATATGATGAGTCAGTGAATGGTGGGCTTGGGTCAAGGAAGACTCCATCAATGAAGATAACCTGGCAGATAAGATGCTTCATCCGAATCAGCAAGTTCTAACCCCCGTTTAACTGCCTTACGATAACCCTGATCATTATTCCAAGGTCGAATACGTGACCGGAAGAAATTTGCCCATGCAAATTCGGCAAATAGTTCTGGAACTTTCTCAAAGCCTCCTTCCTCACGAACAGACCAGGCTAGGCTTCGATAAGGATCATCTGCAATGGTCGCCACATTTTCTGGAAGAAGTGATGGATTATGCGGACCCACACCAAGTTGGTCGTATAAGTAAACCCATTTATTGTTTTTCATTCTCGACCAGAACTCGATTTCGTCGAGAGAAGACCAGTCTTGTTCAATCGAAATAGGGATTTTTCCTATTCCTGCTTGCCAGAGCGCTCTTGATAAATGATGGCGGTCAAGCATATGAAGTATTCGACATGGGCCAATGACGACGGGAACTGGATGATCCAGCAGATAATCACGCTGCTCATCTTTATCCAGTTCTTCAAGTTTTTCTTGCTTGGCTGCCACTTCACGTAGTCCCACAGAGAATTGGCTCGGGCGTAAGGTCAAAACATCTACCCACAACACGTTTGAGGCGATTGCACCTCTACAAAAGAATGTGAAAATTGGAACCAGTGACAGCATGAAAGTGAATTGCTTCATTCTTCCCATCTTTCTCAGTGAATTAGCTTCTGTTTCGAAAGCTAATAATAAGTGTATCCGACGATAGTGGGGCTACCAACTTAGAAAAGTTCAAGATTTGATTAAGTTTGAGAGGGTACTGTCTAGCCCAAAAGCCATTTACTAGCCTAAAAGTTCTTCAATGCTGAAGACAGGCAACTTGTTTTTCAGCCGTGAATACGCTTGGGCTTTGCTTGCAGGAAAGGTTGGATAAGAAACGGTTATCAGAAAATTTTCTTAAAACATGCGAGCTGAGGCGGCAAGCTGAGGTTATTTTGCCTATGGGCTTCAATGATTTGTTTGTAATACAGCGCAGACTTTCTGACGGTTCTGTCGAGCGATTGATATTCAACAGCATAGAGGCCAAATCTCGGCCAGAAGCCTTTGATCCATTCAAAGTTATCGAGCAACGACCAATAGTAATAGCCACGAATGTCGATTCCCTCATGGATCAGCTTGGCTAATTCAAATAAATGTTTTTTTAAAAAATCTTTCCTCATGTGGTCCTTACGATCCGCAATTCCGTTTTCTGTTATATAAAGCGGGAGCTTGTAAGCGCTTGCAACACGAATCATTTTAGCCAGCCCTTTTGGGTGAATGGCCCATCCTAAATCGGATGCCGGTTCTTTTCGACGACAAAAGGTAAGCCCTAATGGGATTTCACTTGGGCTGTTTTCAGTTTTTGCAAGCGGATGCCACTGAACGTACGCTTTGGTGTAGTAATTGACGCCGATAAAATCTGCCGTCACCCTTCCGATTGCTTCTTTCACTTGTTTCGGATAGGGAATGATGCCCAAGACACCAAAATGTTGTTTGCGACCTGCCAAGGCATCTAGCCAGGAAAGATTAAAGAAACGATGAAAGATTCGTGCAGTCCATGCTTCAATGGGATGCCACGGGCGATCGGGATGAAAATCAAGCAGATTGTGCGCAATCCCTACTTCCAACGGCCGATTCTTCCAAGGGCCTTCTCGCTTGGATATTTGTCGATGAATCATTTCATAAGCACTCACATGTGCTTTCAATAAATTTCTACAAGCTGCGCTCGCCCTCTTAGGTAAGAATCGTCCCGGAGGAAGAAATTTCCCCAAGTAGGCACCGACGACATAAACCATGGGCTCATTTAGGGTACACCACAAAGGAATTCGAGAGCCCAGATGGCCGGCGATATGCTTAACGAAGCGGGTAAACTTATCCTTTGCATCATGGGCAGCAAACCCGCCCGTTTCGGAAAACCACTGAGGAATTGTAAAATGATGGAGAGTGGCCATGGGAAGAAGTTTTTGCTTTTCACATTCGTTGATCAGCTCTCGATACCAGTCCAAAGCTTCACGGTTCCAAGTGCCCTCTTTGGGCTCAATCCTGCTCCACTCGATGGAGAAACGGTAACTATTCAGTCCCAAGTCAGAAGCCAATTTGAGATCTTCGCGGAATCGTTTCCAGTGGTCAGTGGCAATTCCAGAGCGAACTCCACCCTCTACAAAGCCTTGTGCTTCCCATTGCCACCAGTCGTTGTGTACATTGTTGCCTTCGATTTGATGGCCGCTGGTTGCGGCTCCCCAAAGAAAGGATGTCATTCCAATAGTCCTCCCGGAAGCACCCTGTATTTTTTACCTCGCCATACGACCGAATTTCCAATTGCAATATGAAGCCACAATGGCAAACAAAAGAGCTCTTTAAGACACCAGATCAGTACGGTTTGCATCCGGACGTTGGGCTCGAGTTTTCGAAAAAGAAGGGTGTCACTCATCAGCAGTACAGCAAAATAACTGGCAAAGAAGACGATTGGAGGGACGGCAAAAAAATTGAGAAAAGCTATCGCTCCACAACTCCCAACCAGAAGCGGACTGACCAGTGGCTCGAAACAAAATGCCAAAGGAGCCTGTGCCTTTCTGATCCTTCCCCATCGGACATGCCGAAACCAATAGTCTTTGAAAGTTTTTTGACCCACGTGTTGTTCGATGGGATCACTCATCAGCACAATCTTCAGGCCCAGCATTCGCATGGCCTGCCCTGCCATGTAATCTTCAGCGAGATATCTTGCCAGTGTTTTTATTCCGCCAAAGCGCTCAGCTTCTTTCCGGCTAAAAAGCATTGATTTTCCAATCACACAGGGGTTCTTGAATAGAAAAAGCAGGTGAATCCATCGAGTGTAAAAAGTATTGAGCTGCATAGCTTCCAGCTGACCACCCAGCCCCTTGCCATTTCTTCCCGCAACGACTGCTGTGACGATACCTACTTGGTGATCAAAATGAGCGAGCTGGCGATCCAGGTAATCCGGTCTTACCCGAACGTTACTATCGCTGATGAGAATCAATTCGTGTTTTGCTAACTCATAGCTTTTCATTAAATTGTTTATTTTGGGATTGGGACCTGCATTTGTGTCGCCGATAATGAGTTGTGCAGAGACGTTTGGATGGGTTGCCATTAATTCTTGCACGGTAGTACAGACAGGGTCATCCTCGTTTGCTGCTGAGAAAATGAGCTCATACTGAGGATGTTGCAGATTAAAGAACGATTCGATGTTCTTACGGATCCCGCGATCGACTCCCTTTAAAGGTTTCAGTATGGAAACGGGGGGTGAGTGGCAAGCGCCTTCCCAATAGGGAGGGTTCGAATTAAGCCGCGTGAGTGCCACAGCCGTACCCAACAAAGTTAGGCACGTTACAAGCACCCAAAGGAAGAGCATGATTAAAGCCAGAGTAAACATTTTCTCTTTCTGTATAAAACTTAAAACTGAGTTTTTGTGCCCGGATAGTTTGCAAAATTGCTTGAGGATGTTTTTCGCAGTCCAATACCG
>JACQOU010000260.1 GCA_016207775.1 Deltaproteobacteria bacterium | reverse complement strand
TCCTTTTCAGGAGGGGACCCGTGAGCACAGCTCACGGGGCGGAGGCCTTTTCTGAAAAGAGGAAGGATACCTTTTCAGATCCTGCGGGAAATTGAAAGGCCGTTATCAACCTCAAAACCCCAACCGACAACGGCCTTATGCCCTCAACCCATGTCCGCAATAATACTGATCAGTGGCCAGCTGAAAACCAGCTTGAGTTGTTTTTGACCAATTACGTTACTTTTTGTTAACAAAGCGCATCCTTAACGACTTATTACTGTCGCGTGGCAAAGGCCTTGTCTTCCTCTCTTATCTAGACTATTAAGGAGCTTCGCTTGGGAGAGCTAAAAATGCCAATAAGATTAGGGATATTGGGCAAGAAAGTCGGAATGACTCAAATCTTTGACGGGCAGGGAGCCGTTGTCCCTGTAACCGTAGTGGATACCACTGGATGCGTCATCACGCAGGTTAAACGGAAAGAAAAGGATGGCTATTCGGCCCTTCAAGTTGCTTTTGGGGAAAGAAAACCCCAAAACGTCAACAAAGCACGTACGGGACATTTCAAGAAAGCGCAGGTCGCACCAAAGGCCGCTCTCAGGGAAATTCGGGTTCAGGTGGACGAAGAAATTGCTCACGTTAAGCCCGGACAAAAGCTTCTGGCCACCATGTTTGCTAAAGGCGATAGAGTGGATGTGATTGGTGTTACCAAAGGCAAAGGGTTTCAGGGCGTCGTTAAGCGCCACGGCTTCCATGGCGCGGACGCTAGCCACGGAGTGCATGAATATTTTCGGCACGGCGGCTCAGCCGGAACGAATACTTTTCCTGGCCGTATCCTCAAAAATAAGGGGATGCCTGGCCAAACAGGAAATGTCCCCCGAACTACTCAAAACGTTGAAGTTGCTGAAGTTAAGGAGAATGAAAACCTTATTCTATTGAGAGGCGCCATCCCCGGCCCCAACAATGGCATGGTGGTCATTCGAAGCACCAAGAAAGCCCCCTTTCCAGAAGGACGCACCTGGGCGGAATAGGCGGAATAGGTATGGCCTACTAACCCCCTACCTTTTGGCTCACAAAGACATTTATTTAGACAGTAGCCTTGCCTTTCCGCACAAGGAAGTAACTCAGTCCAGGCTCACCCGATGGAAAATCAACTGGAAGCTTTGGTACTTGCTCCAAATGCAACGACGCAAGAACCTTCCTCGCACGTCTGATTAGCTCAGCAGAATCCCAGCGCGAGTAATTGCAAGAAAAGAAAAGTTCGCCACCCGTTTTAATGATCGATAGCGCACCCAGAAGCAACCGGTCCAGATCTTTGGTGAGCGAAAATACTTTACCGGTTTTTGACCGTGAAAAGCTCGGTGGATCGACTATAACCAAGTCGTACAACTCGCCCTTTCGTTTTGAGCGCCCAATAAAGTCAAAGGCATCCATGGCAACGAAGCGATGCCTTTCCAATCCCAACTGATTGAGTTGAAAGTTTTCTTTGCCCCACTGCAAGTATTTATTAGATAGATCAACGCTGGAAACAATCCCGCCTCCGCTAGCGCAAAACACCGAGAATGCACACGTATAAGCGAAACAATTGAGCACAGTTTTACGATTGCATCGACCGGCGATAAACTTCCGGTTTTCTCTCTGATCAAGAAAAAGACCGGTGGAAAACCCACTATACGGCCGAATTCTAAAGCGTGTCCCGTTTTCCATGATTTCGATTTCGGAAGGGGCCTCAACGCCTAACAAGAGCCGTGTTGTTGGTTCACTTGCTGTTCGGTCTTTTACAAAATGCTTAACATAGACACTGGTCACCGGAAGATGTTGAGAATACCACCCGGCCACCCCTTCAAGATCGGCCGTGTCCAACTTGTTTTGTCCCTCTCGGACCATCAAGATAACTGCATGTCCATAGCGGTCGGCGGAAAATCCCTCTATTCCATCAGCCAGCCCATGGAAAAGACGATAACCGTTCGTATCGGGATCACCATGCAAGCACTTTCTCTTTTCAAAGGCCTTTTGCAATTTTTCTTCTACTGATAAATTCATACGATATTAAAAGCAGAGGAGAAATCCTGCTCTGGCACCTCGATAGTAAGTATTTGGTTATTTATCGGGTGACTGAACTCCAGTTTTATAGCCACGAGAGCGATATTTCCTAGACGAGCACTGGAACCGTAAAGGGTGTCTCCCAATACAGGACAGCCGATATGGGCCAACTGTGCCCGGATTTGATGTTTGCGACCTGTCAGCAAAACAACTTCGCACAAGCAGTATTTATCAAACTCCCTGACAACCCGATAGCGCAGTTCCGCAAGCTTTGCTCCGGGTAAGTTCTTGTCAAACACCTTGGTTCGGTTGGATTCGCGGAACACAAAATGTTTCAAAGTGGATTCTTTCTTGTCTGGCACCCCTTCCACCAAGGCCCAATACACCTTAGTTACCTTACGCTCCCTAAAGGCTTTCGACATTCGGCTGGCTGCCTTGGATGTTTTTGCGAACAAAACGACTCCGGACACGGGTTTGTCCAGCCGGTGCAGAAGACCCAAAAAGACATTGCCCGGTTTCTTGTAGCGTTCTTTCAAGTAACTCTTTGTCAAATCCATCAGAGATAATTCTTTTGATTTATCCCCTTGAGTGAGAACGCCAGAAGGTTTATAGACGGCAATCAGATGGTTATCTTCAAAAAGAATCGACAGGGAGAAAGGCACCGGCATTTCAATCACACTTCCCACAGGTCCAAGCCCAGCCCATCCGTCTTAAAGGGTATGCTTGAATCCGCTAACATTCAGCTCAATTCAGACCAGCTTGGCCAATTGTGGCGGTACCATAGTTTATTGAGAATGCGAAATCAAGATAGGGATCTCACCCGTATCGTTGGTTTCGAAAACATGGTCATAAAACACTATATCGACTCCATGATAGTCGGTGATCTTATCACTCTGCCCTCCCCGCTTCTTGATCTTGGCACCGGTGCCGGATTTCCCGGAATTCCGCTGAAAATCCGCTATCCCGATCTGCAAATCGTCCTCGCTGAATCCCGCCCAAGACGCGTAGTCTTTCTCAAAGATGTGTGCAAAGAACTGGGCTTAAAAAAAATAGAAGTATTCGAACATAAGATAGTTAGCAGAAGTTTCGGTCGACCCGTAGCAGCTGTCATTACCAGAGCCGTGGAAGAAATGGATAAGACGATTCTAAGAACTTCCGCATGCGTGACCGGCGGCAGTCAGCTTATTTTTATGAAGGGTCCTAACGTTGAACCTGAAATACAAAGTGCGATGACACGATTTGCAGACAAGTTTAGTCTTATCGTTAATAAATCCTATCGACTGCCCCACACTTCCCATCAAAGAAGGCTCGTCGTGTTAGAACGGATTGATTAGGCACTGGAACGAAATAACTGAGGTAGTTGGCGAGACAGGTTTGGAGCAGATTTGAGCGTTTTTCCCTTCACGAAATCGGAGGCGTACCCTCTGCGGTACGTCGAGATTTTGTGAAGGGAAAAATGCTCGAAGATGTCCAAAGATGGCCGCCAAATGCCTCAGTTATTTCGTTCCAGTGCCTTAGTGAAACGACTTCTCCACTGTTTCAACTAACCGTTTTAGCTGCTGATTATCTGGACTAAAGGTTAAAGCCTTTTGAAATTCGTGGAGTGCTTTTCGTGGCATACTCTTCGCCAAATAGACCTTTCCTAAATTCATGTGTGGAAATTGTCTGGGTTGATACCTCGGTGCTGCCGCAGCTTTTTCCAGCCATGGGATGGCCTCATCCCATTTGCCCATAGCAATCAAATACGAACCAATGTCGTTATAGGGGTTTCCAAAATCAGGGTCCACGTCGATTGCTTTGTGGCAAAGAAGAATGGCCATGGCCGTATTTCCCAAGGCATGCTCCATCCAAGCCCAATACGTCAATGCATCCGCTGTGCGATGAAATTCCACTGATTGTTTGAATCGTTCACGCGCCCGCTTGTACTTGCCCTTGAGAACTGCTTCAAGCCCCTTTTCAAGCATGATCTGCGCACGTCTTACAGTCATCTCAAATGCCTGTTTTTTCCGCTTGCGCTCCATTGCCACTCTTGAAGCCATATTATCCTTAGGAAAAGATCCGAGCATAGGGAATGGGCGAACCAGCCTGTTGAGCCCATTCTTCTATTCTCAATAATTCATTATATTTCGCGGTACGCTCGGACCTTGACAGCGAGCCAGTCTTTATTTGTCCACACCCACTCGCTACTGCCAGGTGAGCAATCATGATATCTTCCGTCTCGCCAGAGCGATGAGACACAACGGCATTGTAATTATTTTTCTTGCAAAGAGCCATCGTTGCAAAAGTCTCTGTGAACGTACCCACCTGATTTACTTTTATTAGCACTGCATTGGCGACACCTTCTTGGATACCCTTTTCGACCCATTTTTTGTCTGTTACAAAGATGTCATCTCCGACCAACTGAACTTTTGGCGACAGTTTTTCAGTCAAACCTTTCCAGCCGTTCCAGTCATTTTCATCAAGCCCATCCTCGATGCTGACAATAGGTAACTTGCTTGGAAGGGAAGCGTAATAATCAATGAGCTCAGAGCTCGATAAAGCCGTCTTTCCCAAATGTCTAAACCGATAATTGCCATTTTTTTCGTCGTAAAAAGAGCTTGCTGCACAATCCAAAGCAATCGCAATTTGCTGACCCAATCGATACCCAGACCGTTTGATAGCATCGCAAATCAATTCGAGAGCTTCGTCGTTGGACCGCAATGCTGGCGCAAAACCCCCTTCATCACCCACCGCTGTTGAATAGCCGCCGTCGTTTAGCCTTTTCTTCAAGCTGTGGAAAACCTCAACACCTGCCCGCAATGCTTCCCTAAAGGTATCAAAACCGTGGGGCACAATCATAAATTCCTGGATTTCAAGTCCATTGTTTGCATGAACCCCTCCATTGAGGATGTTCATCATCGGAATGGGCATGCGCATCGAAGAACTCTCCAACTCCATGAGCTCATTGATCACCAAATACCGCGGTTTTTTTCTTGAACTGGCTACGGCGTCAACAAATGCGAGCGATACGCCGAGAATGGCATTCGCCCCCAGTCTGGATTTTTGCTCAGTGCCGTCGAGCTCCAACATGAGTGAATCAAGCTGCTGCACGGTGGAAAAAGCGTGGCCAAGCACAGCTCGACTAATCGCCTCCTTGACGTTCTGAACTGCTTTGAGAGTTCCTTTTCCACCGTAACGTTTCGCATCCCCATCACGTAACTCAAGTGCCTCCCGCTGCCCTTTCGATGCACCCGAGGGAACCATTGCCCTACCGGTCGCTCCGTCGGATAAGGACACCTCGACCTCCACAGTCGGGTTACCACGTGAATCCAGAACTTCTCGCGCCCATAGTTTAGAAATTGTGTATGACATGAAAGACTATGCTAGTAGCCACCCGACAGGTTGGTCAAGGGAGACTGAGGAACGTTAAAAAAGGGCTCTACGTCCCCTTTTCCTCTCTGAATTCAGCTTCGATGGGCTCGTCTTCTTTTTTCTTTCCCTCATCAGCGGTACCTTTTCCATCCCCCCCTCCAGCTGTCTTGGCACTCGCTTTGTACATTTCTTCCGCCATTTTATGAGAAAGATGACTGAGCTTATCCATGCAACGTTTCATATCGTCTGCATTTTCCTTTTGAATAGCCTCCTTGGATTCTTTTAAAACATTGTCCAGTTCGCTCTTTACGTCGGCAGGAATTTTTTCGCTATTCTCTTTAATCAGCTTTTCAGTATTGTACACAAGGTTGTCTAAGTTGTTCTTGAGAGTAACCCGCTCACGTTTTTGCTTGTCTTCGTCCGCAAAACGCTCAGCGTCTTTTACCATCTTCTGGATTTCATTTTCAGCAAGACCACTGTGGGCCGTAATCTTGATGGATTGCTCTTTTCCAGTCGCCAAGTCTTTTGCTGCAACATGGACAATTCCATTGGCATCAATATCAAAAGTAACTTCCACCTGCGGAATGCCACGAGGTGCGGTGGGGATACCGGTCAATTGAAAACGCGCCAAGGTCCGGTTGTCGTAGGCCATCTCTCGCTCACCCTGCAACACGTGAATCTCTACCGTCGTTTGATTGTCTTCTGCGGTAGAAAAAATTTGGCTCTTGCGCGTAGGAATCGTTGTGTTGCGTTCAATCAACTTAGTAAAAACATGTCCGAGCGTTTCAATGCCCAATGAAAGAGGGGTCACATCCAGTAACAACAGATCCTTCACCTGACCGGCAAGAACCCCACCCTGAACGGCAGCGCCAACCGCTACTACCTCGTCAGGGTTAACGCTTTTATTTGGCTCTTTGCCAAAGAATTTCTTAACCGCCTCTTGGATTTTGGGTACGCGCGTTGAGCCCCCCACTAAGACGACTTCATCGATCTCTTCAGCACGCATCCCAGCGTCTTTTAAAGCTTGTCTGCAAGGCTCCACTGAGCGCTCAACCAGGTCCTCAATCAACTGCTCGAATTTACTTCGGCTCAGTTTGATTTGCAGGTGTTTGGGACCGCTCGCATCCGCTGTTATGAACGGAAGGTTGATTTCAGTTTCCATCGATGAAGAAAGCTCTATCTTAGCCTTCTCGGCCGCCTCCTTAAGCCTCTGCAGGGCCATCTTATCCTTACTCAAATCAATTCCCTGATCCTTACGAAATTCATCAATCAGCCAACTAATGATCTGTTGATCGAAGTCGTCACCACCCAGGTGCGTATCCCCATTGGTGGATTTAACCTCAACAACGTTATCGCCAACTTCAAGAATGGAGATATCGAATGTGCCACCTCCGAAATCATAGACCGCTATTTTTTCTTCCTTTTTCTTGTCCAGTCCGTATGCGAGGGCAGCAGCGGTAGGCTCGTTAATAATTCTTTTTACATCCAATCCCGCGATTCGGCCCGCGTCCTTAGTTGCCTGCCTCTGACTATCGTTAAAATAGGCAGGAACCGTAATGACGGCCTCTTTCACCTCACTGCCCAAGTAATCCTCTGCACACTTCTTAAGTTTCTGCAGGATAAGCGCTGAGATTTCAGGAGGGGTATGCGCCTTACCACGAATCTCAATGCCTGCGTCCCCGTTGCTATTGCGCACCACCTTGTAAGGCACCAGCCTGGTTTCGCTAGAAACCTCCTCAAGCCTCCGGCCCATAAACCGTTTTACTGAATAAACAGTGTTCTCAGCGTTCGTAATGGCTTGGCGCTTTGCTACCTGGCCTACTAATCGCTCCCCATCCTTTGTAAAAGCCACAACGGACGGGGTGGTCCTCCCCCCCTCTTCGTTAGCTATCACCTTCACGTCGTTGCCTTCCATAACCGCAACGCAGGAATTGGTTGTCCCCAAATCAATCCCAATAATCTTGGCCATTTAGCATCCTCCTAGACTTCCTGTCTTCTCTGTCATTCTTTGGATGACGCAGAGACAGACTCGAACAAAAACTTAAATGTTAATATGGGATTGGCTTTCGTTTAGTCAACTTGACTCTCGTCATTGAATATAAAAACTGATATGAGAGGTCGCGATGCCTATTTATGAGTACTATTGCTCTTGCTGTGATGCCAAGATTGAGAAGTTACATGCTTTTTCCGATCCACCCCTCCAGAAATGTGAGACGTGCGGTAGTGCAGTTTCCAAGCTTGTTTCTCTGAGCAGCTTCACGTTTAAGGGTACGGGTTGGTACGTAACAGATTACAAGAAGCCGCAATCCACCGCAAAGGACACGAAGGACAAAGAGGATAAGCCTAACAGTCAGTCAGTACCATCGACCGAACCCGCCAAAAAGCCAACTCCTGAGGCTGCGTCGGGCTCTTCATCCACTGCCCATTAAGCTCTTACTTGACTTTTTGTTGCTCATGAACAATATACGACTGTTTTTTAATGGGTGAAGTTTATTTAACCGAATGAACGGAGGTATTCTCATGAATATTCGTCCTTTGCACGATCGCTTGATTGTCAAACGGTTTGAAGAGGAAGAGAAAACAAAAGGTGGAATCATCATTCCAGATAACGCAAAAGAAAAACCCCAGCAAGGCGAGGTCATCGCCGTTGGGAACGGAAAACTCTTGGATGATGGAAAGAAGATGCCGCTCGAAGTCAGAAAAGGCGACAAGGTATTGTTCGCAAAGTACTCAGGCACAGAAGTTAAAGTGGACGGTGTTGAGTACCTGATGATGCGCGAAGAAGATATTTTGGGAATTGTAGAAAAATAAATAAGGAAGAGGAGATAAACAATGTCAGCAAAAGAGTTGCGTTTTAGCGAACAGGCAAGAAATGCGATACTCAAAGGAGTAAATACTCTTGCCGAAGCCGTAAAGGTTACCTTAGGCCCCAGGGGGCGAAATGTGGTGATCGAAAAATCGTTTGGTGCCCCTACAGTGACCAAGGACGGTGTCACTGTAGCGAAGGAAATCGAACT
>JACQOU010000018.1 GCA_016207775.1 Deltaproteobacteria bacterium | reverse complement strand
GAGCCAACCAGGTTAAAAATCAGAATTAGCGCACCGCTCCTCGGTCGCATTACTTGTGAAGCAATTCGTGGTCACCGATAAATAGGGTTTAATAACAGATTAATCTAGCCGATGAGTATTTGAGGTTTCTTCATGTTGCGCACACACTGGGTCTCCAGCGGTTCGTCAAAGCTGTGGCTTCTATTACTTCTTGCACTCATCGTTGCCGCAATTTACTTAATCCCAAGAAATACCCAAAAAGAAACCTCCTCTGCTGGCGTTAACAAGTCTGATAAGCGACCAGAACGGGAAGCTCCCAAGCTCCCCCAAAAACAAGTCGGCGGAGCAACTGCGCCACAAGCACCGCCCACTGCACGGGAACAGGGCACCCAAGGATCTCCACAACGCTTCCCCGCAAATCGAGAGTCAGCATCCACGAATGAAGAGGAACCGAGGCCTGAGCCTATCCGTGATCCTAATTTCAACTCTGATCCGAATTACAACCCCTTGGCTGATGAACCCTATCCGAATAATCTTTGAGCCGTTATAATTATCTATCAATGGACGAAATATCGACTGGTTGCTTAGCAAATAAAATCAGGGAATCCTTGCATGGAGTATCGGTCGTGGTTCCGATATTTCATGCCAAGCTATTCATCACTGAGTTGGCCGAAAGGCTCTTCAAGACCCTTCAATCGCTCGATACTCATTTCGAAATTATCTTTGTAAACGATGCCAGCCCTGATGGTTCCGGTGCCGTCGCCACGCAACTGGGCAAGAAAATACCCAATATAAAAGTCATCAACCTCCCCAGGCGACTGGGGCAACGACGCGCACTGCTGGCAGGTATCGAGGCAGCCCAGTATAGTGTGATCATCACAATGGATGATGATTTAGAACACCCCCCTGAAGCCATTCCATGTCTCATGGATGCTCTCGCTCATGGCCATGATCTCGTTTATGCTGTTCCATCCCTCCGCCCTCGTAACCAAATAAGGAATTGGGCGTCCACCGTTGCATTGAGGTTCTTAAGTCGTCTTGCCTTTCTTAAATTGCCGCCCACAGCATTTCGTGCGTTTGATGCACGTTTGTACCGTCGCAATAGTTTAAAGCAGTCATTGCCTCTGGATTTGGTGCTTGGCCACGCATCCCAACATGCATGCGGCCTGACCGTTCCCTATGGTTCTTCTGCACGTTGCTCGAACTATGGACTGGTTACACTCATTCAAGAAGCTCTCATAATACTTTTTCAAATTTTGAAGTGGAGACTTTCAAAACAATAAAGGCACAATCCATGAACGCTTCATTTCATATGGGAAGTTATGACGAAAAGGTTTTTGGATTCCCGGTGGCACGCTGTGAACTCCGTAATATTGAGCAGGTGATTGCAGCCATCCGATATGCACAAACCCATGCCGCCAAACTGATCGTTGTGCGTTGTCCCTCCACAGAAACAGCAACTATTCATCATTTGGAAAATGAAGGCTTCCGGCTGATGGATACATTGATCCGTTTTGTAGGAAGCTGTCGGCTTTGCATCCAACGAGGCGGAAAAAGTGGGATTCGAGTTTTTCCGTTGCGGGAAACCGATTCTACAGTCGTGGGCCAAATCGCAAGGAAATCGTTCCATGCCTATCCTTCCCATTTGCACTCCGATCCGAGACTGGATCGTTCCCGTTGCGATGATTATTATGAACGTTGGTCATTGCACTGTTGCGCTGAAAGAGAGCACAAACGTGAAGTGTTTGTGGCCCAAGTCGATGGACAAATTGTCGGATTTGGAGTGACTAGGTTGGTCTCTCCAAACGTCTTACAAGGAGTTCTTGCGGGCGTAATGCCGAACACAAACGGCTTTTATACGCTTCGCTCCTTACTGATTCGCTCTCTTAAGCACGCTCTGGAGCTTGGCGCGGGACAATTTGAGATTTCAACGGTACTCAACAATCTTGGAATGCAACGACTTTGCACTCGCGTGGGTTTTGAGCATCGAAATACCTTGCATACGTTTCACCGCTGGCTTGAGTAACCATTACCGGGTTCCGCAGGTATAATAATAAGACACCCTCATGGCGAAAACGCTTGATATCCTACAATTGGCTCTTACCCGTAAGGAACACGCCCTTTCTAAGAGCTTGGCTGTTGGCATTATTCTATGCATTAGCTACCTGGGACTGTGGCTCTTAGGCCAGGAATACGACAAAGAAGCACTCTACCTTGCATTATCGAAAAGATTTATTCTGGGCGATCGGCCATTTTACGACGATATTAACATCATCCAAACTGGCCAGTTGGTAAGCCTTCCACTGTTCCGGCTTTATCACTTTGTTGCGGGTGGATTTGAGGGAATGGCTCTATTTGGTCGGCACCTTTACTGGCTTCTAATGGGTTTTGCCGTGATCTTGTGTGTACGGGTTGGCGGAGCAGCAGTTCTTATCTCCAGTTTGCTTTTTATTGTTTTTTGGCCTTTCAGAAATTCGACGATTAGTTATTATTCTTTGGGTCTTTCGTTCTTTTTGATCGGTCGGCTGCTCGGCCTGACAAAGACACATTCTTTAAAGGCCTTCCTGAATGGGATTTGCGACGCTATTGTTGCAATTGCTTTTTTCCCGCTCTCACCTGCAGCCCTGCTAGCAAGCTTATGGAACTATTCCCGCTGCGCAGACAGAAAAAAACTGGTGTTTTCCTATTTATCAGGGCTTGTTCTTTTGCTAGTCAGCTTTTTTATTTATATCGAAATCAGTCCTTTGAAAGTTATTATGCTTTCGATGGTGCGCCTGCAGGGTTTTGGTCATCGACATTTTTTGAGCTATCGACGCCCGGTAGAAATTCTCACTAAGATTGTGCACTACCTTGCGAGCCCGTCTTATTTTTTTGTCGCCTTGAGCTTTCCCCTCATTCTTCGACAAAAGATAAATTTGAAACTTCAGCGGTTAGTCTTCGCATTAGTCCCGCTGCTACTATGGTGGCCTAATCGCGCGGATGTGGGTGGCCTGGCCTCTCACGGCTTGGTTATCTATTTGATGTTTCTCGTCCCCTTTCTTATGCCGTCCGTAAAAGCAAAGACAGATACGAGAAAATGGTTTTATGGGCTTTGGTTGCCTGCACTTTTGGCGGGCTTTACGGCCGCTTGCTTTAGCAATACGAACATAGGCGCAATGGCGATCGGTTTCCTGCCCGGTGCTTTTCTAGCTTTATTCTATATTTCACTGCAGTCGAGATCCGCTTGGCTGTGCAGCTTTTTTATTCTTCTTTCTTTTTTCCAATTCCAGTTTCCTGTGAAATATAGCTTTTCCAAATCTATGAGCTGGATTGGGCGCGGCCCTTTCAAGGGCATCCTAGCCCCTTGTGAAACAGTGATTTACCACAATGCATTGATTTCCGATCTTGAGAATTTTTCTGCCCCGGATAAGCGCTCTCTCATCATACCCAATGATTCCATGGCAAATCTGGCATCTTCCCTGCGACCTGGCACAAACAATCTTTGGCAGCTCTGCCAGTTTACAGACGGGATACCGTGTCAACAATACTATGAGCAGAAACTTGAACAGATGCAGATTGTTGTTTGGATCGACAGAGCAGTGCATAGATTTAAGCAGTTACGCCAAGAAGTTGAAAATCGATGCACGCTTTCAATTTCCAAACCGCGTTATGAAATTTTTGATTGTTCCAGCGAGTCAGGAAAACTTCCCCTACGCGTTGATGCAGCACCCCTAACCCCCTAACCCTCGGTAAAGATTCTTCCGATAAGATGTTTAGGTCGTGTACGCAGGAGCGATCTGTCCCCAGGGATTGACTCCCAAGACAAGGTTCAAGGATGAATGCATTTTTACTTTCATTGCGACCAGCTCTCAGGGAAATTTTTCCCTTCGTGGCTGCCATGCTCACCACAGCACTTTTGAGCATGCTATTCAGCTTAAAGGCACAGGCCGTCACAATCCTTGCTCTCTTTGGAATCATTTGTTTTGTGCAGTTATCGCCGGCAAATGGCTTGCTCTTCTACTTGTTTTACCTGTCGATCGAGGGTGCGCTCAAGATGTTCACCCACTATAACCCCATCGTACATGTGGGTTCAGACCTGATACTCGTATTCGTCTTGTTACGACTTCTCATGCAGAAGCAGCTCGAAACGAAATTGAAACCAGTCAGTTATTCCGCAATTCCACAAGTTCACCACATTTTGGGATTTATGCTCGTGTTTTGGCTTTGGGTATTCGTCCAGTTCTTGAATCCATGGGGCATAGGGCTTATGCCATCTATCGCCGCCATGAAGCTGTATCTCGCACCATTTGCCGTGTTTCTAATCGTTGGGTATTTGATGCAGAAAAATGAACTAAAATATATTCCCTGTCTGCTAACCATCATTGGATTTTACGAGGGGGCCATCGCCCTGTTGGATTGGTACAAGGGACCCACCTTCCTGCTTGCGTTCGAGCCGACCTACGCCAGAATAAACTATGCCTTTCACAACCTCCTGTACCGTCCTTTTGGACTGACCGTATTTCCCGGTGCACCAAGCACATGGATGTATATCTGTTTGCCTGCGGTCCTGATACAAGCACACCGCTTGCATCTAAACTGCAACCAATCTTTCATCCGGCGGAACCTGGGGGTTTTATTATTATCGAGTTATGTGTTGGTTGCCGCCTTAACCTTGCTGGTATGCCAAGTTCGTATCAACATGATTGGTTTTTGTTTAACGTTAATATTTGGGCTGTTACTGAGTTGGAAAAGGGCTTTAGCTTCACTGCTTCTGGCTGGCCCCCTCGTTATTCTGTTGATGCTATCCATTCAAAAAACAGTTTTGGAGCGTAGCGATCTGCTTGCAACCAAGCTAGAACTGGCAACCAAACGGGCCGCCACGTTATCCAAACAAGATACTTGGCTGCATTCACGGCAATTCGGCCTGGGAAACATATTCAAAGATTTAGGATCCAAAACGCTTCTCGGCATCGGCCTCTCAAGAAGCGCTGCAAGTGCAACGCCTTGGTTAAAGGAAATGGAAAAAGAGAAGTATTTTGGAACGTCACTTGTTTTTGCAGATGACATGTTTCAAGCCCTTTTCACGGAATTGGGCCTGGGAGGGCTTATCGCCTACGTCATGCTTTTAATAATGTTGATGAGAACTCTCTGGCAGACTGGTCACTACGAAGCAAGACTGATAACGTGCTACTGCTTAAGCGTTTGTTTCGTTGGGTTTGGCAGTTCCGGTCCCCTTTACCAGCCACACGCATCCTTATTCTGGCTGTATCCCGCGTTGGCATTCAAACAAATGTTTGGGGGTGTGTCATCCTGACAACTAACCCATTTATCAGGTTCTTCGCTCTTATGCGCTTGAAGCGCAACTACGCTTTAGCGGGGGCACTGTGCGGGGGCATTGTCTCCATGTTGGTCGGTCTGTTCTCTCCCTATGTATATCTTTCGGAAGCTGTGATTCAACTTGAAATTTTCCGTAGCAACCTCTCCAATTTGCCGATTACTCCAATGATGAAGCCGGAATATGAATTAAATACCGTTCTCAATAAGAACATTTTGCTCATTTATTCCTCCGCCGTGATCGGTAAAACCGCTGATGAGTTGAGTGACTCCGATATCGACTATAAACTGGCCTTTCCTTTGCGATTCTCGCTCAGCGATATCAAGGGACGACTGCACCTGGTCTCCAGCCGTTTGGCTGGGAAAGAAGAAATCCGTTCGACCAAACCCGGCAAAGAAATACTCACCAGCCTTATCCGAGACCACCTTACCGTTACTCCCAGCCTAGAAACCAGAACGCTCAAGTTTTCTTATGAGGCTGGAAGCCCGGAAACGGCACGACTTATTTGCGACAAGATTATTGGACATTTCACCCAAGCCACCGTTGAATACGACCAATCTGAACTCAAGAAACAAGAGCGTTACCTCGATTCAACGATAGAGTTTCAAAAGAAAAATATCCAAACCATTGAAGAACAGCTCCAAGTTATCTTCCAAAAACACCCTCATCTGGCATCCTATCGCGAAGGGGACAACCGGGGCGCAGCCATACTTGCGAATTCTTTTTCACGACGTATGGATCAAATTGATGGCATTGAACAGGAGTTCGAAGCAAACCAGCGTTTTATAAAAGCAATCGATAGGGGACTTGCTTCAAAATACCAATCCGGGGATGTTGATCTAGAAGTCCGATCCAAATTAGTAAACGAAATATCCGAGCTGGAATTCAAACGCCTCCAATATACAAAAATGACCGGCTATTCCGATAATCACCCTGAAGTTCGCCAAATATTGTCTCGCCTCAAAACCTTGAAAGCACTGCTCCAAACCCTTAATGACAGCAGCGGTGCAAAGGGCGGCATCCGCGATACCAAGACCCTTCTTCAAAAGAAGATGGAGCTCGTCCAAAGGAATCGGCAAATACAAATTCAAAGGGATCTGCTTAAGGCGAGTTTAGCAGGCGAGGAACAAGCAATTAAAAAAACGTTATCCTTGGATTTTCAAGTGAACGCATTGCTTCGCAATTTAAATATATATTTACGCAACATCAATGAGCTCGCTTCAAATCTGCAAAAAGTGCGCATGTATATGGCAGGAGGAACTTCCACCGCAAGCGTTCTGCTCCCAGCCTCCTTTTCACCATTCGCTACGAACATATCAGTGAAGAAAAGGGTGTTTTTCGGTTGCATTGTTGGAGCTATTTTCGTTCTTGCGTTTATTTATCTCATTGACTTGCTTAACCCACGCCTGCTCTGTCTGGCGGACCTTGAAGGTTTAGGCGTAAGAAATTTCGGATTACTGCAAGCGAATGAGAATTCAATCAAAAGGATGGCCTCTTGCATAATGTCTCTGGGCGCTCAGCAAGCCAAGGGTCCGAAAGACAAGGGGCGAGTTGTTTTATTAGTCACAGTACCCCCTTCGCAGATCGATGTCAGCAGTTGGTATGAAAAAATAGCCGTCATTCTTAAAGAACATAATTGCAGCGTAGGCCTGTTGATAAGCGATACCCAAAGGGATCCGACCGCAAGACAGGAAACGCGACTGATAAACGGCATTGAAACGGTATGGTTACATCCCAATGAAATTGCTTTCTCGTTCAGTCGGATGATTGAGCACATGAAATCACGACTGGAATGGGTATTTGTGGTGGTACCCACCATTAAGAATATCCCGGCGGAATCGATCATAAGAGAAAGTGCCGAACATATCATTTACATCACAGAGTTGGGTCATTCAGAAATTAACCATATAAACTGGATTAAACACTCTGAATTGACGTCTAAGAATGCGACACATAACGCTTTTGTTTTTGATTCATAAGAAATGAAGATAGTTCATCTGACAAAATATCTTTTCGGCGTACCCGGCGGCATCGAACGTGTCACACGGGAAATGGCCATTGCTGCCGTTGGCACAGGCGCTGAAGTGGATGTCATCGGAATCAGCCCACAATTCCAGGGACCGATGTTGGAGGCTCCACAACAGGGAATTAACGATTTTTCGTTACCTATTTTATTTCGCATTGGACCCGTTCCTGTTGCTCCCAAATATCTTTTCTTGCGCGAAAAATTATTGAATGCCGATTTGGTGCACCTTCATCTGCCAAACCCTATCGCTGAGTTAAGCCTCCTTTGGTTCTTGTATTCGTGTAAAAGACACAAGAACAAACCACTCATTGTACCCATCACGGATTCGGGAATACTACGTTGGCCACGCCTAGCAAAGATATGGGAGACACTGATTCAAAAAAGATTGTTACAGCAGGCAGATAGTATACTGGTGTCCGCTCCACAGCTGCTTGATATTTTTCCAACTTTCGGAGCCTTTAGAGAAAAGAGTTATATTATTCCTTTCCCTGTGCGTCCTCCTCCCCCATCCTACTTCTCCCGCCGGATTGAGACTCTTTCCACCATGAGGCTATTGGCAGTCGGGCGGCTCGTTTGGTACAAAGGTTTTGATGTTCTTCTCGATGCGGTTGTTAATCTTCCTGGAAACTGGCAGTTGACCATCGCTGGACAAGGGCCCGAAGGCAAAGTTCTCAAAGCCAAGATTAATCGGTTGGGTCTATTAAACAAAGTAACCATATTCGAAGGATTACCGGAAGACATAAAACATGAACTGATGGAAAACTGCGATTTGTTTATTGCCCCCTCGCAAACGGAGGCAGAATCGTTTGGAATGGCCATCGTTGAAGCCTTTGCGCACGGCAAACCAGTCATCACGACTAACCTGAAAACAGGAGTTGCATTCCTTGCCCGCAATGGTGCCTGTGGTGCCATCGTTCCAGTCCAATCTGTCAGTGAACTCAGATCAGCAATCATTCGTATGATGAATGATCCTGCCCGCAGGTATGCAACGGGGAATGCCAACTTGGATTTTTGGAGGAAGGAACTGTCGCTGGACGCGTTTCAAAGAAAATACCAAAAGTTTTTGGAACACTTGGGCTTGCTGGTCAAGAAAGCAGCTTAATGTCTCTTATTATTGACGAGTCCTAATCTATGATTCGAGTGCTGTCTATATTTGGAACCCGACCTGAAGCAATTAAAATGGCCCCCGTTCTCTTATGCCTAGAGCAAGATAAGCGCTTTGAGACCAAGATCTGCAACACATCACAACACAAGGAAATGGTTCAACAGGTACTCTCTTTTTTTAAAATAACGCCCGACTACGATCTTCAAATCATGACAAAGGCTCAAAACCTTACGGATCTGACAAGCCGTATTCTGAATTTTCTAACTCCTGTCGTTAGGCAATGTGAACCCGATACCATTATTGTGCAAGGGGACACGACCACTACTTTTGCGGCTTCTCTTGTCGCCTTCTACGAAAAAATTCCTGTGGCCCACGTCGAGGCAGGCTTACGCACCTATGGTAAGCTCCCTTTTCCCGAAGAGGCAAATCGACGGATTACTAGTTGCCTAGCATCCTTTCATTTCGCATCGACCCGGGCGAATGCTGATAACCTCAAGCGGGAGGGAATTCCCGAAAGCACTATTTGGATTACGGGCAATACCGTATTAGACTCGCTCAACTTGACCATGGAAACCATGGCCACCAAATCACCTGTTTACTGGGAAAACAAATTTGGGGTTGCCAGTAAACATGTTTTATCCTCTTCCGAGCCCATCCTGTTGATAACGTGCCACAGAAGAGAAAGCATAGGCACTGTTTTGGACCAAATTTGCGAAGCCATCATCCAGTTGGCAAAGGCTTTTCCTCGCGTGCGGATGGTTTATCCTGTACATCCCAATCCCCCTGTACAAAAACAAGTTCGGGAAAAGTTACGCGGTATCGATAACATTCTTCTGATCGATCCGCTGGAATATGAACCTTTCATTTTTCTAATGAAAAGAGCGGATCTGATACTCACCGACTCGGGGGGTATTCAGGAAGAAGCAACGGCTTTAGGGAAAACTGCCCTAGTCATGCGGGACGTCACTGAAAGACCCGAAGCAATTCAGACTGGTCTTGTTCGCTTGGTGGGCACCCATACGGAAAATATTGTTTCTGAATGTACGCGATTGCTGGAACAGCCGCCCGCTTGCGTTCCATCTCATAAGGAAAACCCGTTCGGCGATGGACAAGCGAGCCGTCAGATTGTGGAGATACTGGCAGAAGCACTTGCGGGAAAGCGATTGTTAAAGAGGGCGAGTTGAATGCGCATTCTGTGGCTTACCCATACGTCTACTGCAACCCCTTGCTGGGAGGGTTCCCGGCACTACCACTTACTGCCACTTCTGCAAAAAAAACATGAGATCCATTATGTGTCCTGGAAAAGAATTTATTCTCCTGTAAAGCTCTTCAATCAATGGGGTAAAACTTTAAGGTCGAAGGACGACGCTGGAACCCGATATGAAGTGCTTCTGGGACCGAACATTCCCAGTATTTCTCGTCGGTACTATCCCAAGCCAGTGCAAGTGATCGCTAATCAGCTCTTTTATCAGAAGGCAGTGAAAAGATTAGTGAACACATTGGCTCCCGATCTTATGGTGGTCAGTTCCTCGCACCACTTTACAGGTTTTCCCTATTTTCCAACAAGAATACCGGTCATCTTTGATTATTTGGACCTCACTGCGGCTTATGTGCTTAGAAACTTTGTACAGCACTCACAACATGTCATTGGAATAAGTCCGGGTTTATGCACAATGGTGGAGCAAAACGCCCCCCACACACATTACATTCCAAACGGTCTGCACCTTTCACCTTATCAAAATCAGACAAAAGAGCAGGCAAAGCAGCAATTGGGACTGCATGGCTACTGTGTCGTCAGTCTTATTGGGCTCACGGGTAGCGCCAGTCTGTACTTTGTGGATTCAATTTTTGAAGCCCAGAAGACCATACCAAATCTGTGTTTCCTGACAGTTGGCTCAGGGAAAATGAAACATGCCATTGAAGACAAGGCTCAAAAATTAGGCGTGAAAAATCTCGTTTGCGTCGGACAGGTGCCTTACCAGGATGTGCATCCGTATTTTCTGGCAACAGATATTGGAATCTATCCTGGTGACGACATTCCATACTTCCATCTGGCCTGTCCGATTAAGATTTTTCATTATTCGGCGGCCGGAGCACAAGTGGTTTGCAGCCCTGTGGACATGTTTCAAGGGGGTTGGCCGAACGTGCTGATGACGACTCCCAATCCTAAAGAGTTCGCGCAAGCCATTTTGAAAGCCCATCAAGCCCCCAAACCCGCTCCGACACTTTCTTCGTACGACTGGTCGATGTTAGCAGAAAAATTTAATGCTGTTCTAAGTGCGCTATAATTGACTGTATGATTCCTCCATCTTTGCGCATCGTCCTTGTATTTAACGAAGCACCTCTTCCCGACGGAAACGCGGCTGCCAAGTGGTACTACGTCCTTTTAAAGGGATTAGTTGAAAGAGGGCATCGAGTAACCAGTTTTATTTCATGTGATGCCCAGCAGGAGCGGGACTTACTGAAATATTTTCCATCAGCAAACTATGATCTTAGAGTCTTTAGGCGGGCCACGCGTTCAGGTCTTATTGGAAAAATCAAAACTATCCGACGGCCGTATTCCTATCTTTTCAGTACCGAATTTGAAACAAATTTAACAAAAGAGCTCGCACTCGGTTTTGATGTTTTGCATCTTGAATCGCTGTGGAGTGGTTGGGTTGGTCTGAACTTTTCGGAACGTTCACTGATTAATTTTCATTTTCTCCATCATATCGATTCCAGCAAATCCAGGGTTCTAGGCCTGCGAAACCGGTTACTTGATAAGGTTACAAAACGAAGCGAATACTATCTGCTTAACTGTTACAATCATATTGCTACCGTTTCTTCACGTCTGAGCCAAAGTGCAAAGCATATAAATCCTTCTGCGCACGTTCATATAATCCCCATTGCTCTGGAACTTTCTCGTTATCCTTTCGAGAAGAACAAGGAAAGGCCCAAAGAGTTTGTGGTCGGCCTGGTCGGTTCATTCAACTGGCGGCCAAGCTACTGGGCTGGCCATCGCCTCATTGAAAAGCTTTGGCCTACGATCAAATCCAAAATCCCTCAGGCCACTCTTAAGCTTGTTGGTTGGAATGCAAAGCAAGCTTTTCTTCCTTTCATCAACGATCCCTCCATTTCAATTGTGGAAGATGTGTCGGATATTCAACCTCACTTCACCGAAATATCGGTGTTCCTTTTTCCATTGGAAACAGGAAGCGGAATGAAAGTAAAACTGTTAGAAGCCTTTGCGCTCGGCGTCCCAGTCGTCACCACTCCAGAAGGTATCGAAGGCCTCCCAGTAGTGGATGGAATGCATGCAGGAGTGAGTGACGACAACGAGGGGCTCGTCCAAAGGGTCATCGAACTGTATAACGACAGGGAAAAGTGGAACCGTTACAGACACGCCGCCCGCGAACTGGTGCAATCACATTGCTCCTCCGAAAGAGCAATGCTTTGCCTTGAACACGCCTATCTCCAAATACTGCATAATAAGGTCATCTGAAAAGGTACATCCTTCCTTTTCAGAAAATTGAACGAATTGGGAACTTTGGGGAAAACGCTTTAAACTCCTTAGATCGAATTTATCGCTCGATTACCGGCGATTTGATGATAAAGCGCTAGAGTGTGCTTGGCCGTATTCTCCCAAGAAAAATTTCTCGCTTGTTCAATGCCAGCAGACCGTAACGAACGAGCCCACTGGGGCTCCCGGATAAGTCTCTCAAGCAGGCTGGTGAGATGAGTAGCATCGTACGGTTCAAAATAGGCAACCGCTTGCCCACCAATTTCTGGCAAAGAACCGGCATTGGACGACAAGACCGGGCACCCACAGGCCATCGCTTCGAGAAGTGGTAACCCAAACCCCTCCCCCAAAGAGGGTACGACGACACAAGTGGCGCCTTTGTAAAGAGATATCAACTCAGCATCTGATACAAATCCCAGCCAATGCACATCAGATAGCCCGGAAAACGCTTGCACGACTGACTGAGGCACATTCGAACCGTCACCGACCATTGCCAAGCAATGATCTCTGCACACGCTTGGCTTTAGCGCTGCAAATGCTTGTGCAAGTACAGCAACGTTTTTTCTGAGCTCGAATCCACCAACATACAAGACATAGGGAGCCTGGAGCTGATACTTCTGTACAACATTAGGATCGGGTGAGCCCGGAGAAAAACCTGAATGAATGCCGTTGTGAATGACGAATACCTTGTTTTGCCAGGCCGGGTATTCCGCAAGAATTTGCCTTTTTGAGTACTCACTGACTGTAATAATGGCGTCCGCTGCCTTGATGCAGTTCCAGGAAATCCAGAAACTAACCGCGCTACGATCCAGTTTATTCGCTCTACGAACACTTTGAAAACCGAACATATCATGGAGTGTGACCACCCGGCGGGTTGAACTAGGCAGCCATCTTGGAATTCCAACATTGATTGGAGCATGGAAAATATCTAGAGCATGGAGACTGCATTCATAAGGCAGAGCTAATTGCTCCCAGAGCAGATGCGGTTTCAGTTTAGAAGCATGCACGAAACAGCCGCCCAACGAGGCAAGATGGCTATCAGCCAGCAACCTATCTGAAAAAAGATGAATTTTGTTTTCAGGGGCAATTCGTCGCAGTGCACGAATTAATTCAATGATACATCGATTAAATCCACGGATCTTAGGATCGATTAAAGTTCGTACGTTAAACCCGACACTCAGTTCTTTGAGCATAGAATAAGTATAGTCACATCCTAGCCATGCGTCTAAACTAGTATTCTGAGAAATCATTTGCGAACCCAACGATCCTTACTTACATTTTCAGCCGGTACCCTTTCGCAACTTGTTATTCCACTCGCCGGACTGGTTGCAACCCCCCTCATCTTGCGATGGCTCGGCGCAGAGCGCTTTGGGGCCTACCGAGTAACCTTAGACTGGCTTGGTTATCTTTTGCTGTTAGAACTTGGCTTTCAAAACTCACTTCTATCTTTGCTCGCTCGAGCGGCTGGCTCCAGCCAATCAGCCACCCTAGAAAGTACGGTTGCCATGGGAGTAAAAACGTATCTCCGCATTGCACTTGCTATGGGAATCGCAGGCACTCTACTCGTGTTGTTCATTCCAAGACTGGTTCCAGTGAGCACACAGCATGTTGCAGACTTGCAAATAGGTTGTTTCATCGGTCTTTTAACCGTGATTTTTGTTCCCTTATATCCGTTCCGTTCGCTTTTGATGGCATTACAAAAAGGGTATCTGGTTGAATCCTCGCTTTTCTTGCAACAGATCCTTATCCTTGCCCTTGCTGTTTTTTTTGTGTGGGGCGGGTGGGGCATCAAGGGTCAGATGTTTGCCCTACTGATAGGACAAATCCCAAGCTACATCTTTTTTGTTTGGTATGCGATTCGCTCTTATCCAGGCATCCTCGGCAATCGTGTCACTGTGGATCAAGCAGACCTTGTAAAGAATCTCTGGAAACTGAATTGGCCCAATTTTGTTTTCGTCGCCTATGGCCGAATTACGCTTTGCGCAGATAATATCGTCATAGCTTTGGTGCTCAATCCAGCTGCCATTGCGCCTTTTTTTCTTACTCAACGTCTTGTTCAACTTGCAGCAACTCACATTCAAGGGATCGGAAATGCAAGTTGGGCAGGTATTACCGAGATTCATTTCCAAGAACAGCACGATCTTTTCAATCGAAGAGTCGTGGAGCTTACAAAGCTAGTGGTCATTTGTGGCGTTGCGATTTGCATGCCGATCTGTGCTTATAATCACCACTTCATAAGACTGTGGGTTGGCAGCCACCACTTTGCAGGTGAGTGGCTGACCTTTCTTGCCGTTGCAAATGCCATCTTCCAATCTATTTTCTCATTATGGGGCTGGTGCTTTACCGGCACTGGAACAATGGGGCATCTAGCCCCAACTCTAATTGTCGGAGGAGTACTTAATCTGGGATTAAGTATCCTGTTTACCTTTTGGCTAGGTATGATTGGGCCTTTATTAGGTACTTTTCTGACGGTATGGGTAGTCCTTTGCGTTCTTTTGACAAAAATAATGGAGCGCGTTTTTGGAGTCCGCTCACAAGAGCTTCTAAAAGCAATTTTTGTTCCTTTGGGGTGGGGCTTCGCCGCAGGTGCCGGGGCATGGCTTTTTGCCCATTCGCATAGTCCTGGAGGCTGGCTGGGTCTCGCAGGAGAAATGGGAGCGATCGGGTGCCTGTTTGGAGTATTCGCCTGGTTTTTTTGTCTAAACGAACTCGAAAGGCAGCTATGGACTGGAAGAGTCAGGCAATTGCTTTGGCCAGCAGGCCAGTAAATACACTGGGGAGATAGCCAGCCAAACTTATTTTCTGGAGGCTTCTCCGCTCCACGATAATTCCTGTTCTAGCTGCAGTAATTTTTCGAAGGTTTGCTTACGAGTCTTGGGAGGCATTTGCTCAAGTGCATATTTACACGCCATTTGCTCGTAATGGTGCACGCAATGGTAAGTCACACGAACCTCAAGAAGCTCAGTAGAAGTACGAGTAAAAAGAAAAATGGATAAAAACCCGAGCAACCCGATGCCTGCTATCAATGAAACGATCTTAGCTGCCAATAAACCCAGGCGCCGGACAAAGAAAAAATGATGAAGCGCCAGCCAACCAGCCATAGCGCTCAAGGCAATGCCTAGCGATCTACCCAAGGATTGAGTCAGCGTAAATAGCAAACCACCTCGCCATTCGAAACGAGAAATGGCTATTGACGAGCAGACCGCTATGATGACAAGCGACCCCAATGCAATTCCAAATGTGGTGCTGTCCAAATCAGCCAAGTGGAAACGATCGCTCCCATAAATCTCCGACTGGTTAAAACGGACCAGCAAAGCGTTCATCTCGCGGCACGCTCTCCGCCTCGCCCTCACGCCCCAAAAACCGTTAGGATGTAAGCCCATTTGTTTGGGTAGAGAAAAAACCGTCAGCAATCGCATCAAAAATCCCACTTGAAGCCACGCGACCACGCTAACGTGCCTTTCCTCACACCGAATATCTGCAAGAATTAGAAAAGCCCAGCCTCTATTTCCCTGCTGGTATAAACGTCGTTTCCCGCGGCTGTCGATGAGGTGAAAGTCGCGTTCGGAAGCCCAGTGTTCAATAATGGTCCAGCTACTTTCCGTTCTCGAGGTAAAATCTCGCAACCAGCGCCCATCCCGCGTCTGGTCTTCCGATATTTTGCGAATTTTTCGCTTTTGACTAGGCACTATGCCAAACATATACACTCCGGCAACTACGGATTAAGATAGCAATAGTGGTGCCAAGCACTGGCTGTGCACTATGGGTCTACAAAGCCTCGCCCACCCGGTTCATCACCGAAATCGGACAAATTTTGGCCTTTCTCCTGAAAAAATCGGCGAACAAGCTAACAGGAGGAGACCCACCGAAGGTGGGGCGGAGGCCTGATTTTCCGAGCCTGATAGGAAATGAATATTGGTATGTCGCAAAATAACTATCCTAAGCAAGAAATCCAGTCTTGTTGCCAAGTTTAGTGATTCGGAGCAATATTAAAAAGTTCGATGAAACTGCCGAATTCAGAACGTTCTGTCGTCGATATCGAGAAGCTTGTTAGCTATTGCCTTAGTGTCGAGCATCCGCGTGGCCGTCATAAAGCACGTGTTTTTGCAGAAAAACTTGGTTTTACTGGAAGGGATGCAGAGAAGCTTCGTGCCGAGTTGCTTAAGGCAGCCAAGGTCGAGGATGCAGTGATTGGCGAGAAGGATAGCTACGGGCAGCGCTATGTGTTAAGTTGTGTAATGTATGGTCCCAAAGCAAAAACAACTGTACGAAGTCATTGGATTGTTCGTAATGGAGAAGATTTTCCACGATTTGTTACGTGCTATATCCAGCTAAAAGGAAAAGGAAAATGAAAATGCAAACTTCAGTTCGGATATTAGATGTCGTCGCATTGACAGAAGATTTGCCCAACAAAGGATTAAAACGTGGCCAGGTGGGAACCGTTGTGGAGGAACTAGCCCCCCATGTTTTTGAAGTCGAATTTGCGGACGATAAAGGCCGTACCTATGCGTGCCTTTCACTTCGTGAGGACCAATTACTCGTATTGCACTACCAACCCGAAAAATCCAGCCAAGTCGCCTAATATCTGTAGTTCTCCCTTTCGAAACAAAATTTTGCAGCGCTGTGGGTACCTAAATCACTACCCTATTAACACCCGTGATCTTTTTCTTAGAATCCTAAATAACGCAGTGAAACCACAAATTTAAACGGAGAGGGAAGTAACCATGACTTTTTTTGGCACTAGTTGTAACGACCATTTTGAGGTATAGAAGGACTCAAAAGGTGCGTTGTGAATAAGCGATTACTTATTGCGTTTATCTTCTTTTCATTCAGTGCGTTTGGTTCATTGCATCCGAGCATCTATGAGGGCAAAGAAAGCCATTTCCGAGAGGAATTTTTCCAAAAAGTTAAGAAAAGTATTCGTGAGTGGGACTCGGTGGTGGCGCGACTTAGAAAGAATATGATGAACGCGACCAAGAAGCTCACTTTATCGTCTGATGCGGATTTCTTTTCACAAAAACTGACTGCCATCCGTTCGGATTTGGACAGGCTCAAACTAGCGAATTCAGAAAAATGGCTTAGCTTAGTCAAGAGGATTGAAGCAAGATTAGCGGCTATGAAGAGTGTCTTGGAACGTCTATCAAAAGATTTCGATTCAGAGTAGCGAACCTGGTACTAGAATATCAACATGAACATAACGCAGACGAAACTTCCCGGAGTACTGGTTATCGAGCCGAAGGTATTTCTCGATCCCAGGGGTTTTTTCCTGGAAACCTGGAATTCGGAAAGATACGCGGACTTGAGTATTCCAAGAAACTTTGTGCAGGATAATCTTTCCAAATCCGCTCGCGGGGTCTTGAGAGGGCTGCATTTTCAAAATCCCAATCCCCAAGGGAAACTCGTCTACGTTATAGAAGGCGAGATTTTTGACGTTGCTGTGGACATAAGGATTGGCTCGCCCAGCTACGGCAAATCAGAATCTGTGATTCTATCGGGAGACAATAAAAAGCAATTCTATGTTCCACCCGGCCTGGCACACGGTTTTTGTGTGCTCAGTGAAACAGTCATTGTTGCCTATAAAGTGACTGACCTTTACAACCCCAAGGCTGAATGTTCCCTGATGTGGAACGATCCCGATCTGGCAATCGATTGGCCCATCGACCATCCCATTCTATCGTCTAAGGATAAAGAAGCTCCTTGTTTGAAAGATATCCCGCCTAATAGGCTGCTGAAGTATTAAAACTTAGATGTGACATCTCTTCAAGCAGCCGCTCAATTTTTGCCTTGAACCGAGCTCCGGCCTCTTCGTTGACATTCCTAAAGTCATTCTCATCCTGCCGAATCTCCTTAAGCTTGGATTCCAATGTGGCAATCAGAGTTCGCACCTTCCTGCGTTTTTCGTAGGCCCTGCGCATCTGTCTTTTTTTAAGGGGACGAATCTTCTTTGTGCTCTGTTTTAGTGCTTCTATCCGTCTTTCCCATTGTTTGATCGCCAAATCGACCCTCGAAATAAACTTATCTTTCTTGATTTCAATTCTTTTTGCGACCTGGCTTTCCTGTCTCATATGATCCTTTGGAGATGCACAAGAACCACACAAGACAAGGCACAAAGGACCTAAAATGGAGAGATAAACCCCTTTCAAATTTCCGAGCATCAGGCTGCGTAATAACATAATTTGCTATACTGAGTAAATGAACTCCACGTTCACACGAGTGATATTAGGTATTGCCTTGGTCGCTACACTGAGCGGCTTTCTCAGTCGAGCAACCATCAACTTTTTATCACACCGATATGATGTGGCCGCCGAAGCCATTGGCCTATATGGAATTTTAGAATTAGCCGACGGTAAGCCACTTTATGCGAGTAGAACTGAACGCCCGTACCACGCCTTTATCTATAATCCAGTCCATGCGTGGTTCAGCGCAACACTGCTTAAAAGCGTTGCGGCTCAAGGATTAAGGGAGCGGGTGTTGATCATTCGACTCATCAGTCTAGCCTCTTTGTTCGCGGCTTGCTTATTGCTTCATAAAGTTTTTATTAAGCCTTTGGCCGTATCCAAAACAACCTTAGCGTTTGCTTGGGTGCTCGCTCTTCCCAAATTCGCTGACTACGCTACCGCCGTTCGAAATGATCTGTTTACTCTCGCTCTCGAGATAGGTGCACTGTGTGCTTTTGTTTACTGGATTCGAAAGCCAAGGTTTAGAACCGAGTGCTTATTTATTGCTCTTTGGGGTCTGGCCTTTGCTACCCGCCCAACGGCAATAGCCATCTTAGGATCTGCCGTCCTTTGGTTGTTACTCCAACGGCGCATTCATTGTGCACTCCGGTTTGCAAGCCTGGGGCTTGGGTTGACGGCGGCTATGCTGGCAGTGGGGAACTGGAGTACCGGAGGTGAATTTATCGATCAGGCTTTCATTTCGAACATGCGCCCGTTTGTCCGTGCAGATCTCGCTTTGTTTACCCCCTCGGTTTCCAGCTTCTTGGCCTGTTATGTGCTGTTTGCAACTTTTGTGTGGAAGGGGATAAAAGTCGGATTTGGAAATGAGCAAAAAGGGCAGCAACAGCTGCTTCTCTTAGTGATGGGCCTGCAAGCCTGTCAGTCCTTAATCCTGTTTTTTCGTGTTGGCGGTGACACCAATTACTTTTTCGGAGCTTTGTTTTCCGCCATTCCATTCTGCTGTATGGGCATCGATAATTTAATGAAGCCCTTTCGGTTTAATGAGAAAAAGTGGCTTGTCGCACTGACCATACAAGCAGCCCTTATTGCAGTGGTTCTATTCTCTAAAACTCTCTCCGCTGCAAAGGTTGCCTTTCTGCCCTACGAACAGGCAGCAGAAAGAGTGCGTACCACGCTTCTTCCCCACGGGTATCTGATTGGCTCGCAAGGAGCTAATTTGACCATCCACCTCAGAGGTTGGTCTTACCACGGACCTGAAGTGAGCTACGGAGTCATTGGGTTTATCCCCCCTCGCAGTTTCGATTGGGTTTTACCTGATTTGAAGAAGGCCATCGCGGAAGGAACCATCCAGACAGTGTTATGGGCTGGGACTGAATGCAAAGAAAGCGGTCCGATTTTTAGACATCCCTACCTTCAATTGGATTTAATTTTTGCAGATCACTTTGGGAATCTCGAGAAGTGGCACGACTGGCTCTGTGTCTATCGCTTGCGCTCCCACGCAAACTCGAACGGGAGAACTACGCCTACTCAACAGGGAGTACAATAACAGGACTTGCAATGGAAGGGCTCTCCGTCACTAGCGGAGCTGTCGCAACAAAATCAAGAAGCGATTTCTCATCAAATCCCTGGTAAGCACGGTTATCTTTAATAATAAGCGGTCTCTTGATCAAATTGGGGTCTTTAAGCATCAACCGAATAGCTTCGTTCTTCGTTGTACGTCTTTTACCAAGATGGTTATCCCGGTAAGTTGTGCTCCTTTGATTAAGACTGGCATAAATATTCTCAGCTTTAATCACTTTTTCCAGCAAACTTCTGGGGGGCGGTTCGTGGACTATGTCTTTCATTTGATAGTGGACGCCTTTTCTATTCAAAAACGCCAGCGCCTTCTTGCACTGAATACAGCTTCTCTTGGCATAAACAACAATTTCTCCCATCCGTCCTCCTGGGGAACTTAGCAAACAATGGCTTTTCTTAGCACAATCTCCCCATTGCCACAAGCTTGTTATTGGTTGTATGTAGCCGGTTATTTGTTGTGCCCCCCTCTGGCCTATAAAAGGCTTTGCAGATTACTCATTGAGATTTTCAGAAACAAGCGGCAATATCGCCCGTATGAAAGCCCAAGTAAGTGACAGAGGGGTAAAAGCTAAGTCCAAACAGCTCGCCAAAAGGAGAATCGCTCTGGCTGTCTGTGGCGGGATAGGAGCTGTAGATTCAATTAAGATAATTAGGGAATTACGGCGCCATGGTGCCGAGGTGACCCCTTTTCTCACTCCCTCAGCCACCGATTTCATCACACCCTTGAGCTTGGAGTGGGCTAGTCACCAGAAAGGTATAGACAGGCTTGGGGCCGGAGCCGAACATCTTGAGCCGTTCGATTTGGTCGTTATTGCGCCAGCCACTCTGAATACCATAGCCAAGTGCGCACTAGGCATCGCCGATAACGCAGTCACAACTCTAGTTGCAGCCCAGCTCGGCCGCCATCTCCCCATTTTGGTCGTTCCCACAATGAACGTTCAACTCCAAAACCATCCGGCCTACAAAGACCATAGGGAGAGACTCATGAACTGGGGCACTCAGTTTCTTGAAAGCCCACCGGAAGAGGATCGAATAAAAATGCCAGAGCTTGCCGAGCTGCTTGGCGCGGTTGTGCAATGCCTCAAGTAGATATCGAAATCAAAAGGATTGGGCGCACCGGCCAAGGCGTCGGATACGACGATGCCGGGAATATTTATTTCGTACGTGGAGCTCTGCCAGGAGATATTGTAAAGGTTTCTTATGAACAACCGCACAAGCGATATCGCGACGCAGACCCTGTGGAACTACTCAAGCCCTCCTCCCAAAGAGTGGATCCCTGCTGCCCTTACTTCGGAATTTGTGGCGGATGTGACTGGCTGCATTGGGACTATCGTGCACAATTGCAGGCTAAGGAGAGTATGCTTGCCCACGCTTTGGAGCGGGCAAACATTACCGCAACTAACCTGCGTCCCATACTCGGCTCGCCCATTATCTATGGTTACCGTAATCGCATTCAGGTGCGCCAAGATGGCAACCGATTGGGCTTTTACCAAAAAAAATCGCACCGAATAGTCGATGTCGAAACCTGTGCGGTCGCTCACCCCGCTCTCAACCAGAAACTTGCCGAACTGCGCGGACAACCTCCGCCAACCGAAACATCCCGTAAAAAACTCGAGCTCTCATTAAAGCCGGATGGTACCGTTGATCTCCAAGAAAATAGCCCGCACGCCTCGGAGGGATTTTGTCAAATTAATCCACTCCAAAACCAGGCCCTTGTGCGATTGGTTGCCGAAAAAGTTCGTTCGTTGCATGCTGGCGTAGTGCTTGAGCTCTATTGTGGTGACGGCAATCTAACATTTGGCTATCTGCCCTTCATTCAACAAGCCCTCGCGATTGATTCAAATGAAAAGTCAATTAGCCGAGCTCTCGGACTGAAGCTGAATAGAAAGTTAAGTAACGTTGAATTTTGCCATGCGTATATTGATCCATTGTTAAAAGATAACCTCCCCCAAGGTTTTAAGAACCAATATGACACCCTTATGGTAGACCCTCCTCGTGACGGAATGGAGGGATTGATTGAAAGCTTCAACCATTCCAGATTGAAGGTTATAATTTATATCTCATGTTCACCCATCTCATTCTCGCGCGATTTCCACCGTCTCGAGAAACTCGGGTTTGTTCTCGAAGAAGTACAACCGATCGACATGTTCCCCCACACTCATCACATCGAGCTGCTTGCCACTATGTGTCGATAGTTATAATGGCCCTTTGTTTTTGGGGTGGTTTAAGCGCCTGGGGCGCCTCAAAGGAATTGCGCGTTCTCAGGGATACTGAACTGAAGCAACAGCCTACTGAACAAGCCGATGTTCTTGGAGTATTGCCTCAAGACTCGATGGTTGGAACCGCAGGGCATCGCGAGAATGGTTACTTGCATATCAACGTGGAAACTGAAAACGACGAACATTTGGAGGGGTGGGTACTGGAAACGAACGTCGTGGAAGTGGCGCCGCCGGCACATCCCACTCATCCAAAAGGAAAGCAACGACGTAAGATACACATACCTCAGGATGAAGCTGCCCTGTTAAAGAGAGATCCCAGCTTCCTGTATGGCGTTTTGGCGGGAGCAAATTACAGCATTGCTCAGGCTGATAATTCAGGAATCAATTACTCAGGTATTGGATTTAGTGGCGGTGCCTTTGCGGGAATTTTTGTTTCAAACAACTTTCCTGTCCACTTTGAAGTCACTTACTCAAACATGAACCTGGTCGGCGAAGATGGCCAGGCCCTGGGTTTTGGGTTCCTGGAGTTAGGAATCATTCCACATTACATTCTTCCCATGCTTCCATTGGAGATTTTTGGTGGTCTTCAATATGCTTTCGGTTTGAGCGTTGGCAATTTGCCTCGTAACGTAACACTTGAAAGCCCCTCCGATTTGTCCAACTTTGGATTGCAGATTGGGGCAGGATACAGAATCCCCCTGGCCTATTACATCGACATGACTGCACGTTTTCGTTATTCGACTCTTTTTCAAAGAAGCCCTTTCGCTTTCCACATACTGGGCTTACTGCTTTCCCTCGAATTTGGAGGGTAAGTCCAAATATCGACGCACACCCTGTATGCTCATTGGATTAACGGCCTGTCAGGAAATTGGACAGTATAAACCCTTGAAATTCGGCGTATTCAATTGGGTGTCAAAGCAGATGTGACCTTTCTTGGCTGGATGCATGCGTTGCAACCAGCAAAATAGTCAATGATCACAAGGCTGCGCGTTTTGGCACGTGCGATGCAATATAAACAAAGTAGAGAAACACAAAGGAACACGGCTCGGGAGAATATTCGCAACGAGATTTTCAACAAGAAGACAACGACGAAAAGCAACTTGATAGGCAACTTGAAAAAAGCAGCATGCGCAACACCATTGATTTTCAACTTGGCTAAGCGCAAACGCTGTTCACCACCGACTCAACTTGGAACGCACCTTGAAGGCACCATAGATTCTCAGCTTCTAGCAATATTTCTTAAGCCGATTTGTAAGGGCCAGTGACCACTGGCCCTTCTGTTTTACCCCCAATCAAGAGTACCTTTTCAGGCTGTCCTGCGGTAGCATGTTTGCTCCATGTTTGATAAGGATCTTTACGAAATATTGGGCATTTCTAAAGGTGCTTCCGACGATGAAATACGTAAAGCCTACCGCAGACTCGCCAAAAAACACCACCCCGATGTCAACCAGGGAAACAAAGAGGCTGAGCACCGGTTTAAAGAAATCAATCTGGCCTATGAAGTATTAAAAGATCCCAAGAAGCGAGCTCAGTATGATGAAATGAGACGGGTGGGAGCCAATCCATTTGCTCAGCGACCAGCAGGTCGCTGGGGCGCTGGCAGTGGTGCGGGCCCCGAAATGTATGGCGATTTCGGCCTGGGTGATCTTTTTGAGGAGATCTTTGGTGGCGGGGCGTTTGGAGGCTTTCGACCCCAATCCCGTTCCGGTTTCTCCTTTCGAGCCCGGGGTGCTGATCGAGAGGCCTCTTTGACTGTTTCGTTTCTTGAGGCCGCTCGCGGGTGCGAAAGATTGTTCGAGCTTCCAGACGGAAAACGGCTCGCGGTCAAAATTCCCGAGGGAATTGATAACGGGTCAAAAATTAGACTGGCTGGACAAGGAGAACCTGGCGCCGGCCAAGGACCAGCGGGAGACCTGATTTTGACGGTTCATGTGCTCAGTCACTCTGAATTTCGACGTGAAGGTTCAGACATTCTCTATGACCTGCCGATTACTTTCTCTGAGTCGATACTAGGGGCTGAGATTGAAGTACCTACCTTGGACGGCAAGGTGGTATTGAAAATTCCGCACGGCATCTCCAGTGGACAAAGGCTTAAGCTTTCCGGGCGCGGCATCCGTACAGCAAAAACGGATAGACGAGGGGATCAGGTTGTCATAGCGTTGATCAAAGTGCCGAAAAAACCGGATAGCGAATATACCGACGCCGCTGAGAAGCTTCGCAAGCACCCGTTCGACCCACGATCTTAGTAACCGCGCAATAATAATAGTAGTATTACTTTGTATTAATAAGTTATATT
>JACQOU010000253.1 GCA_016207775.1 Deltaproteobacteria bacterium | reverse complement strand
GAACAAGAGGGTGCAAAGCACGTTTACCATCTCTATGTTGTGCTGGTGAACGACCGGCAGGACTTCATGGCGCATCTTAAAGAAAAAGGAATAGAAACTGGCGTTCACTATCCTCAGGCATTGCACCAGCTGACGGCCTTTGCCGATTACGATTTTCCTTCACGCTCCTTTCCCAATGCCGAGCGGGTCGCCCGTCACGGAGTGTCGCTGCCGATGTGCCCAACATTAACTGCCCAGGACATTGATCGCGTTACTGATGCGGTTCGCAGTTATTTCCGATTACCCTAAAACCTCCAGCCTCGCCTCAATACGTTCTAAGGTCTCTGCTGATCGTGTGTGGGGCCAGTGTCAATGGGAAAAAAGAAATCCAGAACCCGGAATTAGCTGTGCACTTGTTTGGAACGGCGTTTCAAATAAAGCGATTGACATAAATAAAGTAAATACGTGAAAAAGAAGATTTAGAACATTGAAAAGAGATAGGCACCGACATGATTATTAGCAGAACGCCGTTTCGTATATCGTTTTTTGGTGGCGGTACCGATTATCCTGCGTGGTATAGGGAGCGTGGGGGAGTTGTTCTTGCCACAACAATCGATAAGTATTGCTACATTACTTGCCGCTATCTCCCTCCTTTTTTCGAGCATCGTTACCGAGTGGTTTACTCGAAGATTGAGACCGTAAAACATTATAGTGAAATCGAGCATCCAGCCGTTAAGGCTGTCCTTGAATGGGCAAATGCAAGGAAGGGGCTTGAGATCCACCACGATGGCGATTTGCCGGCGCGATCAGGGCTGGGGTCAAGTTCATCTTTTACTGTGGGCTTGCTCAATGCCTTATCGGCTCTTAATGGAAAACACATCTCAAAAGAAGAGCTTGCGAATCAAGCGCTTCATGTTGAGCAGGAAATCATTAAGGAGCATGTTGGGTCACAAGATCAGATATGCGCCGCCTTTGGCGGCTTTAACCGGGTCGAGTTCAGGCAGAACGGTTCCTTTGATATTTCTCCTCTTATATTGCCGATGAGGCGGAAAGAAGAGCTAGAGTCCAACTTAATGCTCTTTTTTACTGGCTTTTCGAGAATAGCCTCCAATATTGCCAAATCAAAAATTGACAACATGAAGCACCGTGAGGCCGAATTGACACGGATGCAAGAATTGGTGGATGAGGCGGTAGCAGTTTTGAGAAGCGAAACAGCTCCCATCGAGGAATTTGGAAAACTCTTGCATCTATCATGGATGGAAAAAAGAAAGCTTTCCCCTCTTGTAACGACTCCCAAGATCGATGAAATATATGAAGAAGGCCTCAAAGCGGGTGCAACCGGTGGAAAAATCCTTGGCGCTGGCGGAGGCGGCTTTTTATTGCTGTTCGTACGACCTGAATTGCGAGAGCAGGTGAGAGAGGCACTTAAGTATTTCATTCATGTGCCGTTCAAGTTTGAAGACTTTGGAAGCAAGATAGCTCTTTATCAGCCCAACGGTTTGTAACAGCCCAACGGTTTGAAACATTTAATTTATTCTTGTTCTGAAAATGCGGTATCGGGATGCGAAAATTTATGTGGCAGGCCATACAGGCTTAATAGGCTCCAGTATCCTGCGTAATCTTAAGGAACGAGGCTTCCGTAACCTAGTGACCAAAAGCCACGTCGAACTTGACCTTTGCAATCAGGCGGACGTTCGTGCCTTCTTTAGACAAGATAAGCCTGAAATTGTTTTTATGTGTGCTGGCAGAGTTGGAGGAATTATCGAAAACCGGGACCACCCAGCTGAGTTTATGGCACAAAATCTTGCCATGGCCTTTCACACTATAGAAGCGTCACAACACTATGGCGCAAAAAAATATTTCTTTTTCGGCTCTTCATGTATGTATCCGAGACAGTGCCCCCAACCCATGGTTGAAGAGGCATTGCTCACGGGAAAACCTGAAGCCACTAGCCTTTCGTATGCCGTTGCTAAGCTGGCAGGTGTCAGCATGTGTTTGGCCTTTAATGAACAGTACGGTGACTGTTCGTTTATCCCTGTTATCCCGAACAATGCCTATGGGCCGCGGGACAATTTTGACCTTACATCCTCTCACGTCCTTGCTGCCCTAGTTCGCAAGATACATGAGGCCAAAAAGTCGAAAAGTCCGAAGGTGGTTTTATGGGGTACGGGTAAGCCCAGGCGCGAATTTGTTTTTGTGGACGATATTGCCGATGCGTGTCTTTTCCTTCTTGAGAGGCAGCTAGCAAATGACATACTTCCCATCAATATCGGGGTGGGGGAAGACCTCTCGATTGCAGAGTTGGCAGCAAAGGTGGCGCAAGGTGTAGGCTATTCGGGCGAAATCGAATTTGACAGCAGCAAGCCGGATGGGGCTCCCAGAAAACTCCTGGACGCATCACGCTTGCACCGTTTGGGGTGGCAGCAAAAAGTCAGCTTGCAACAAGGTCTAAAGATAACTTATGACTGGTATGTGAACGAAGGAGAGAAACACAGTGGCTAGATATAAATATCAGGGGTTGGGTTACCAGGGGATGGAAAAGCTCGACTTGCCGCCCGACCTGCTTGTTTCAATGTTCTTTTCCATGCTTAGAATTCGGATGGTCGAGGAGGCAGTCGAGGCTAAGTACCCTGAAGATCAAATGAAGACTCCGATCCATCTGGTTATTGGCCAGGAAGCAGCCGCTGTTGGTAGCGCCTTCGCGTTAAATAAGGAAGATTATTCTCTTATCAGTCATCGAACGCATGGAAACTACCTTGCCAGAGGTAGTGATTTAAACGCAATGATTGCCGAATTCTTTTGTAAAGTTACTGGCTGTGCGGGTGGCAAGGGTGGTTCCATGCATCTATTTGATAAAAACGCCGGTGTGGTTTTTGCCTCATCGATTTGTGCCGGCTCAATCCCCGTTGCCACAGGAATGGCTCTTTCCTCAATGATGAAGAACGAAAAAAGAACCACAGTTGCTTACTTTGGAGATGGAGCCGCTGAAGAAGGGGTTCTGTGGGAGAGCCTAAATTTTGCTGTTTTAAAAAAGTTACCCATTATCTATTTTTGCGAAAATAATTTTTATTCGGTTCAAACCCCTTTATACAAACGTCAGCCTGACGGTGTGCATTTATTTGAAAAAGCCAGGGGTTTTGGTGTGCCATCGGAAACGGTGGATGGAAACAATGTCATCAAAGTATATGAGGCTGTCCGAAAAGCGTCCCTAAGAGCAAAACAAGGTGGGGGTCCTTCATTCATTGAAGCGGTTCTTTACCGTTGGCGAGCGCATGGGGGTGCCGGCGACGATAGCAAAACAGGCTATCGGGATGTAGCCGAACGCGAGCATTGGCAACAGGTCTGCCCGATTGAGTTGTTCTATCGTTACCTGTTGTCGCGGGGTCTATTAGATCCGGAAAAACGTGAGACAATGCGGGCGAAAATAGACAAGGAAATTGTAGGGGCGTTTAAATTTGCTGAAAACAGTCCGCTGCCCGAAGAAAGAGATCTGTATCGCTATGTGTACGCCGAATAGAACAAGGAGTTGAAATGGCTTGGGATGAAGCATTAGTTAATAAGGTGGGCGAGGAGCATCACGCTGCTGCGGTGGAAGGTCGTATAATCGATTATACCCAAGCGCTCCATGAAGCCGTTACACTAGCGCTTGAAAAATACCCTGAGGCTTTCTTGCTCGGTCAGGGTGTAGATGACCCATCTGGAATGTTCGGCGTAACCCGGGGATTAGCCGAGAAATTTGGCGAAAGCCGAATTTTTGATGTGCCACTTTCTGAGGAGGGAATCACTGGCATTTGCGTTGGCGCTGCAATAGCTGGCATGCGTCCCATCAATTTTCACAATCGACCGGATTTTCTTTTGTTGGCGATGAATCAGCTTATCGCCCACGCCTCAAAAACCCATTTCTTGGACAATGGGCAATCGACTGTTCCCATGGTGGTTTGGGCTGCTATCGGACGAGGGTGGGGGTCAGGTGCGCAACACTCTCAGGCTATTCAAGGTTTGTTGCTTGGTGTGCCTGGCCTTAAAATTGTTATGCCAAGCACAGCTGCGGATGCCAAAGGGCTTTTCCTCCAGGCGGTCGCCGATAATAATCCGGTCCTCATTTTCGAACATCGCTGGTTAATGAAGAAAAAAGGCCCTGTTCCAGAAGGCTATTACACTACTGCCTTCGGGAAAGGTGTCTATCGTAGGCGCGGTAAAGACTTGACCATTGTTGGTACCTCCCATGCCCTGCAACTGGCACTTCAGGCCGCCGATGAAGTGGCCAAAGAGGGCTTTCAGACGGATGTTATCGATTTGCGCACGCTCAAGCCGTTAGACGAGCAGATTATCTTTGAATCGGTTGAAAAGACCGGACGCCTTTTGGTTGTAGATACTGGCTGGATGATGGGTGGGGCTTGTGCTGAGATTGCTTGCGTAGTTGCCGAAAAAAGTTTTCATTCTCTTAAAGCACCTGTCCGAAGGCTTGGGCTTCCGGATGTTCCTGCTCCAGCGGGTTACAGTCTTGAGCAAATTTATTATCCGGATGCAGGCCGGATCGCAAAAGTAATTCGTGAAATGTGTCAAAGAAAAAACGGAGGTCGATAGAATGTTTTTTGATCTGGCAAGCTCATCCTGGGGTGAAGAGGAAATAGCAGCCATTAACCGTGTCGTGAAAAGCGGTAATTTTACGATGGGCGAGAACGTCGATCAGTTTGAGAGGGGCTTCGCGGACAAAATGGCTGTTAAGCATGCTGTGATGGTAAGTTCGGGCTCCACGGCAAACTTGGTCGGCGTTGGTTCCTTATTCTTTAAGAAAGAAAGACCTCTTTGCAGGGGTGATGAGGTTATCGTTCCAGCCATATCTTGGGCAACCACGTACTATCCTCTTCAGCAGTATGGGCTGCGGTTGCGTTTTGTCGACGTTGAACTTGAGACTCTTAATATGGATGTGTCGCAGCTAGAAAAAGCGCTCACGTCGAGGACTCGCATGGTCGTAGCGGTGAGTGTTCTCGGTAATCCGTGTGCACTGGATAAAATTCGGGCGTTTTGCGATCAACATGGACTGTATCTTTTTGAAGACAATTGCGAGTCACTTGGTGCTGAGCTAAATGGCAGAAAATGCGGTACTTTTGGACATCTTAATACATTCAGTTTTTTCTTTTCCCACCATATATCAACCATGGAAGGGGGAATGATTGTTACCGACGATTATGAACTTTACCAATTGGTAAAATCTATGCGAGCGCACGGTTGGATTCGCAATTTGCCTCCCGATTCCACCATATATGAAAAGCGCGATGATGATTTCTATGAGGCCTATCGATTTATCCTGCCCGGCTATAATGCAAGACCTCTCGAGCTATCAGGTGCTGTCGGTATTGAGCAGCTTCGTAAGCTGGATGGGATGATTGATATTCGCCGGAAAAATGCCGCCTTGTTTGTAAAGCTGTTTGAGAACGATGACCGTTATATTATCCAGAAGGAAAACGGTAAGAGTTCCTGGTTCTCGTTTACCGTCATTCTAAATCCAAAGTACAAAATTGATAGAGCACAAGTCATGCAAAAGCTCAATGATGCCGACATCGGGTACCGTATCATCACCGGAGGAAATTTCTTAAGGCACGATGTGATTAAGTATTTTGATTACGAATGCGTGTCGGAGATCATTAATGCCAATATAGCGCATGACCGTGGCTTTTTCGTCGGAAACCATCCCAAGGATTTGACGTCTCAAATTCACAGACTGCGAGACGCGCTTTCTACAATACCAAAATAATGGAAGCGATTGTACTAGCCGGAGGCTTGGGAAAGCGCTTGAGGGCAGCCGTTCCAGACCTCCCCAAACCCATGGCACCTATCGACGGTCGACCATTTCTTGAGTACCAGCTGGATTACTGGATCGGGCAGGGCATCAAGCGTTTTATTTTATCGATCGGTTACAAGTCAGAAGTGATCAAAGATCATTTTAAGAACAACTATAAGCAAGTTCCCGTTGCGTACGCCGAGGAGCCTACTCCTTTAGGAACCGGGGGAGGGTTGCTACTTGCGATCGGTCAGCTTAAGAGTCAGAGTCCTTTTCTTGTTCTGAATGGCGATACATTTTTTGAAGTTGATTTGGAACAGCTTCTTCAATTTCACAGGCGAACTCGCGCTCAGTGCTCTCTGGCAATGACTCGGGTGAAAAACAATGATCGTTACGGCGGCATCCTAGCCAGTGAAGATGGGAAAATTCTGAATTTGGCCGACAACAAAGCACCTATTATTAACGGCGGTGTCTATATCTTCGAACCGGTACTCTTTGAAGGGTTGTCGCCGGGAGTTTTTTCGCTTGAAAAAGATTTGCTTCCTCAGTTTCTGGAAGCCCAAAAGCCGCTCTATGGCTTTCTCAGCGGCGGTGGCTTTATTGACATCGGCGTGCCCGAGGACTACTGTCGAGCAACAGTTTTTTTTGCGAAAACGAAGCATGGCTAACCTAAACCAATCAGATTCCTCAAAACGCTTTATTACCAAGCTGCAAGAAAATTTGCAGCTCTCGATAGCTGCTAAGCAAGAGTTTTTAGGAGACACCGCCCAGTTGCAGCAATTCAGCAATGCCGTACAACTCATCACAAAGTGCTACCAGAACGGGGGGCGGCTTTACATTGCCGGTAACGGAGGTTCGGCTGCCGATTCTCAACATTTAGCTGCCGAATTTGTTAGCAAGCTAGCGCGTCCACGTGCTCCCCTTCCGGCAGAGGCCCTTACGGTTGATACCTCCATTCTTACTGCCATAGGCAATGATTATGGCTTTGAGGAAGTGTTTGCTCGCCAGATAGCGGGAAAAATGGGCCCAAAAGACGTTTTCCTGGGAATTACTACCTCGGGGACATCACGAAATATTGTTCGTGCGTTGGAACAGTGTAAAAAGCAAAACATTCCCACTATCGTGCTTTGTGGACGCGATGGGGGAGTAGTTAAAGACATGGCCGATTATTGCCTTATCGCAAAAGGCGAGTACACCAGTGTGATTCAGGAAGTTCACACAGTGCTCTATCATAGTATTTGTGCTTGTGTGGAAGAAGCCATTTTCGGCTAAGTAAATTGGGAGATTTGTTATGGGTTACAGGATAGTGGTAACAGGAGGAGCTGGGTATATTGGGTCCGTCCTTGTTCCCGAACTCCTGAGTGCTGGACATGAGGTAACGGTTGTTGATAATTTTTTATATCGACAGAATAGCCTTTCGCACGCTTGCTATTATCCAGGTTTTTCCATTGTAAATGGCGATGTTCGTAACGATTCCCTGATGGAGCCATTACTAAAAAAGGCAGATATTATTATTCCGCTTGCGGCCCTCGTGGGGGCGCCTCTTTGCCAGCGCGATCCTTTGGCAGCTACATCAACAAATCGAGAAGCGCCAGTTCGAATGTTCAAAAACTTGAGCCGCGACCAGTGGGTCCTAATGCCGACGACAAACAGTGCGTATGGCACAGGCGATGGGAATAACTACTGTAATGAGGAATCCCCGCTTAACCCGATTTCGCTTTATGCAAAAGATAAAGTCGAAGTGGAAAAAGCACTGCTTGAGCGCGAAAATGCTGTCAGTTTTCGACTTGCTACAGTGTTTGGCATGTCCCCTCGGATGAGAATTGACCTATTGGTGAACGATTTTACGTATCGGGCCGTTTACGATCGTTTTGTCATCTTGTTTGAAGCTCACTTCAAAAGAAACTACATCCACGTGCGCGACGTCGTGCGGGCATTTCAATTTGGCATTGCCAATTTCCCTAAAGTAAAGGGACAAGCCTTTAATGTGGGTCTTTCTGACGCCAATCTTTCCAAACTAGAGCTCTGTGTAGCGATTCAAAAACAGTTACCTGACTTTGTCTATATGGAAGCTCCCGTTGGTCGCGATCCCGACCGGCGAAATTATATAGTCTCAAACGAGAAAATAGAAAAAGCAGGATACCGGCCGCAATTTGCCTTAGATGTGGGGATTACCGAACTTATTAAAGGATTTACGATGATTAAGAATAGCCAATACGGTAACGTCTAGTGCGAGGGAGCAAATTGTGCGTGATCTAGGTATTCTTAAGAGCCGTCAAGATATCGATGTTCTATTGATCAATCCAGGAAGTTTAAAGGCGGTTTATCAGGATCTTGCTAACGTGTTTTCTGCAATTGAACCCCCCTCTATGGCAGCCATATTTGCAACTTATCTTCGAAATAAGGGCCTCACGGTTGATATCCTAGATGCCCCAGCCTTTAGTTTAGTGGCCAACTCTGTGGCTGAGATTGTAACCCACTACTATAGGCCTAAACTAGTGGTTCTTGCGGTTTATGGATTTCAACCTTCTGCTTCCACTCAAAATATGCCTGCAGCTGGCGAGATCTCCCGGGCCATCAAGCAAATGAATAGCAAAATCCCCATTCTCATGACCGGTACCCATCCTGCTGCTTTGCCCGCTCGTACAATGGACGAGGAGGCAATCGATTTTGTTTGTGATCGAGAGGGGCCGCAGACGATTTTAGAAACAGTAAGAGTGCTTAAACAGGGTGGCTCCGACTTTGGAAATGTGCCGGATCTTTGGTGGCGGCACAACGGTGGGGTAGTTTCGAATCCCCATGGTCCATTAATGGAAGACTTGGATAAAGAAATGCCTGGAGCAGCGTGGGATCTTTTGCCGATGGATCGGTACAGGTGCCACAATTGGCATGCTTTTGACCACATTCATAATCGAATGCCTTATGCTTCGATCCATACAACTCTCGGGTGCCCGTTTAAATGTTCTTTCTGCTGTATCAATGCTCCATTTGGAAAATCTTCTTATCGAAAATGGTCACCCCAACATGTTGCAAAGGAAATTGACATTCTGGTGCGGGATTATGGGGTCAAGAATATAAAATTTGTCGACGAGATGTTTGTGTTGCACAAAGAGCATGTACTGGGTCTTTGTGATTTGCTCATCGAGCGTAACTACGATCTCAACATCTGGGCCTATGCTCGCATCGATACCATTAAAGATGAATACCTGGTTAAACTCAGGAAAGCAGGCATTCGCTGGCTTGCTCTGGGAATAGAATCGGGAAGCAAACATGTTCGAGATGGAGTGGAAAAAGGGAAATTTGGCACCAACGACATCATCCAGATAGTACGCAAAGTGCAAGATCATGGCATGTACGTAATAGGTAATTATATTTTTGGACTTCCTGATGATGATATGCAGTCTATGCAACAGACGCTCGATTTGGCTATTGAAGCAAATTGCGAATTCGCAAATTTTTACAGTGCAATGGCTTATCCGGGGTCTAAACTTTATAACGTTGCTACCCAGCGTGGTTGGGAATTACCTAGCTCTTGGATTGCATACAGCCAGCATAGCTTCGAGGCGCTTCCCTTAAGAACGGAACATTTGACCAGTGCTCAAGTACTTCGCTTCCGTGATGAAGCTTTTACCAAGTATTTTGCAGGAAAAGCCTATCTTGACTTGGTTGAAAGGAAATTTGGCCTGGATGTTCAAAATCACATAACAGCTATGGCCAGCATCCAGCTGAAACGGAACCTTTACTCTTAGTACACACAATCTTCTTTTTATGTCAGAGCAGTATCGGACTCTTGGGCGGACTAAAGTTGCTGAGAACAGCAAATTTGACGTCTACTTTGATAACATCAGTTCAGATGTCGGCCAAATAATTAAAGACTATCTAGTAGTGTCTCCAAAAGGTAAATCCATGAACACCGGAGTTGCCGTGCTGCCGCTAGTGGGGGACTGTATCGCTCTATTAAAACTCTATCGCCACCCGGTTAGTAGCTTTGTGTGGGAAATTCCGAGGGGATTTGTTGATGTCGGGGAGAACGCTGAAACTTCTGCTTTAAGAGAGCTCAAAGAGGAAACCGGTCTGCATTGCGAGCCTCAAAATCTCATGCCCCTGGGGTCGCTGTTACCTGACGCCGGGGTGTTTTGCGCAAGGATACTATTATTTGCTGCTACGGCCTGTTTTCGAACGGCAAAACCTCAAAGCGATTTCGGCTTGGCGGAGGTCCATTTTCTACCGAAGGAGGAAGTGAAAGATACGATGCTTCGCTCTGTGGTTGCCGATCCCTGCTCCTTGGTTGCGTACTTTCGTTATTTGCAGCTGGCAAAATAATACAAGCAGTTTCTTTGGATAATTATTTCAAGTATGATTGTTGCAGAATCTTCTGCCACATTTGCCCAATACCGTCTTCCAAAGAGTAAGTGCAGGCCCAGCCCGAAGCTCGACGGAACTTGCTGCAATCGAGTACAGTCCAGGAGGAGTCCTCCTTTTTCCCCGATTCATACAAAAGATTAAGCTTTTGACCGGTTACCTTTTCAATAGTTTCAATGACGCTTTTCAGAGTGTGGCCCACCCCACTGCCGACATTGTAGATTCCAGGTTCAATATTTTTTTCAAGCAGCATTAGAAACGCCACTAACATATCGTCGATATAAAGGAAATCCTTGCACGTATCCAGGGAGCCCCAAATGGGTAAGGCTCGTTTTTCAAGCAGTTTTCGGAAGGCAGCTGCAATGAAACCCTGTCCTTGGTGCGTCAATTGATGCACTCCGAAGGGGTTGGATATTCTAAGTATGAATGGTTCTATGCCGGTGCCATTGAGCAACAGATTCTCGATTGCCTTTTTATTTTCAGCATAAGCAGAACGCAATTCAATTGTTGAGAGCTCGTTGTATGGAACATTAGAATCAGACTTGCTATAGATTGCTCCCCCAGAACTTGCGAACAGAATCTTCTTAATCTTTCTTTTTTGCATCACTTCGATGATGGCTTTGGTAGCTTCAAGGTTCGTCTCATTAATGCTTTGATAATTCTTAGTAGTGTCGAGAGGGTAGCCACGGCTTGCCAGATGAATGACGATATCCACTCCATCGAGCAGGTCTGCCACAACACTACGATCTTCCAGATTTCCAACTACTTTTTTTGCGAGAGGGTACTTGGTTGCCACCTCTTTGGAATACAAGGCATGAATTGCAGAAGCTTGTCCAGATAAACTCAGCTTCTCGACCAGACTGGTACCCAGAAATCCACCAGCACCGGTAATCGCTATATTTAAGGAATTGAGCATGAACTAGTGGGAATTAGCACTTTCTAAAGGTGGCGTAAAGTTTGGCGATGAAGTGCGCTAAGGGTCTCGTAATGGGCTAAAAGGCTATTTGTATAGTCGACGGTCGTAGGTACGGGCAGAATCCTGCGTGACCATTCCTCAATCTGGCTCGGGTTTTTGATAATGCCAAGCAATAAGCCAGCTAGTGCTGCTGAATCTCCTTTAGGAAAAGTGATGCCACCTTGGTAACCATAAACGGCGTCCGCAAGCCCACTGGTATCCGAGCAGATAACTGGCGTTTTGGTATGCATCGCTGAATACGCGATGAGGGGCGTATTCTCATGCCATATGGATGGAATTACCAAGAGATCAAGTTCAGAAAGACGTTTTTCCACTTCTTGGCTAGGGAAAGTTCCTCGAAAATGCACTTCGGGCAGTTTTCTAATTTTTAGTCGCATTTGCTCAAAATAATGATGTTCGTGAACGGTTCCGTAGATAGAAAAAGTAAAGGGATGATTTCTTGGCAGTTTTTCTACTGCTTCCAGAAGTACATGGAGGCCCTTGCTTCTTCGCACGGTTCCTATGAAGCCCACGTGGATTTTACTCTGCTGAGGCAGCGCTTTTTTTTCGGCAAAGAGCTGATTGATCAAAGCCGGCGCTCCAAAAGGAACAACGGGCGTTTCATTTTCAATAAGTCCCCGTGACACGAGCATTGATTTCATCATCGAGTTGGCCGGCAGTACCCGATCACACAGGGAAAATAGCGAGCGCACATACAGATCGCGTTCGAACAAAATCTTTTCAAAATTTTCAAATTCCGGGTTATCTTTTTTGGCAGTTTCAAGATCTTCCAAATAGCTTCTAAGTCGTGAACGCGGGAAATAAGAAGCATTCAGCCTCTCGGCAAGCAGGCAACGAACGCAATCTGACAGAGAGTGCTCTGTACAATCCTCATCAAGCCAATTAAGTAGCTGGTACGTTGGGCAGATAAGCCAAAAATCCGTAGGCGTAAAGACAATTGGAATGTTTGAACGTTTGGCCTCTTCCAGCAAAACGCCTGATATATGCATAAGATGGAAGACATGCAAGATATCCGGCTTGAAAACTGTCAACAGGTCCCTGTACAAGATCCGCAAAGTTGAATTGCGGAACGAAAGAACGTCATGCAAAGGCTGATCAGAACCAATCCTAGGGCTCGAAAATCTGAATACCTGTAGGCCCTCACAACTTTCTTGTTCCATTGACGGCTCGATAATTTGTTCTGAAGCGTAATTGGGCTTCGGAGCAAGAATTGCCACCTCGTGCCCCAGCTTTTGCAGATTTAGCCCCACTTCCTTTGCCAAGGTTTCTGTTCCTGCATGGCTCTGAGGAAAGAAGGAATGACAGGCAATTAGTATCCGCATGATTTATTCATACGCTGTTAGCGGCTTCTTGCACAATGGCTAGAAGTTCAGGGCTTGGTGGTTCAGTCTTTAGAAGCTTCCATGAACTTGCATAGTCGCCCCATAAGGCACCCTCAACGGCCGCTCCAACCTTATCAGTTAGTGCATCGAGCTCCTTATGACTTATAGGATCCGAATCATTTTTTTCAAAAAATAGCAAACCCAGTAACAGCGGAAGGCGAAAGCGGAAGTGTTCAAGTGTTGGCTGGGTATCTCGGTTTTTTAGGATAAATACATGGTGATTGCGGAGCTCTTTTCTTAAATCTCCGACAAAAATCCTGTTGTTAGTTCTATTGATCCTTTTTTCAAAATTGCTCTTGAAAGTTTTTAAATCGTTTTTAAAAACATCAGCTGCCTGCTTTGCTTGAGCAAAGCTAATATAAGAGTAATTGGCTTCGGGTTTTGCAATGATGTCAGACACTGTTACAGACTGGGCAATTGCTCTATGCCGGATATATTGCGAGTGCCTCATGTGTGAATGGATGACTCTTGAAAAAGGATCGTAGGCGATTGCATGACCGGCCAAGAGCACTTTTTTGGCCCAAGCAATATCTTCAGCAAAATCTAATTTTCCAAATTGATGTGACTCCCATACATGCTTACGAATCATTGAGCAGACGTTATCGAAGCGGCAAAATTGCAAGCGGCAGGTATAATCCAGACTGTCGAAAGAGTGTGGATCAGAAATCTGAAAAATCTTTGCGTATGGTCCCAAATAAGCCCGATGTACGTTAGGCTCAAACGAGGCAAAAAGGTCGTGGCCTGGCACAGGTAAAGAACACGTGTAAACACCGGCCACCGCTGGATGGCTGAAATGTCGAGCTAAGTTTGCGATTGTTTCTGAATCAACAGGAACAGCATCTTGAACCAACAAAAAGACAAAGGGCGTGCGAGTTTTTGAAATTCCAAGATCCCGAGTGAGTCCATGATTAAACTCAGATTTGCGTACGGAAAAGATCTCAGCTCCATATTTTGCTGCTAAGGCCAAGGTTTCATCTGTTGATCCAGAGTCAACGACCAAGATGGGGCATTTTCCATAAAGTCTTTGTGAGCGAATACCTTTAAGCGTTTTTTCAAAGTCCGGCCCCGCATTAAACGTAGGAATTACAGTCGTCACCTCGTTACTGCCAACCGGTGGCTCTCCCAGTACAATGGCTGGTCTGGCAAAAGGTATCTCAAGTGTGCGTTTGCTCAGGCACTGCTGTGAACGTTCGAGTACGGGATCGCGCAGTTGCAGAAGGTCCAGTATTTTTTCTTCTAAGCGTACAGCTAGAAAAGCAGCCTTTTGTTCGGGGTTCTCAAACTGCTCATTTAGTTTAAAATAGCGCAAATTATAGCTGCTGGCAGGTTGTTCACTACCTGGAACCGTATTGTAGCCGCATACTCCAAGCTGGTATTCGGGATGCCGCTTGGCGATTGTTGATAAGGTATAAAGACTACTGCTTTGGGGATCGGCCAGACAAAAGACAAGGGGTGTTGCGGGTGGCACAGCAAGCCCAGCATCCAAGCGGTCGATCGACGTTTTATCGAAACTTAAAATCACATGGTAATTGGCTGGCTGTTGTGAAACTAACTCGGGCACGCTTTCCTTGCCGGCCAGAGAAAAAACAAAGACTTCATTGGCTCGCTTAGCGAGAGCTTGGCAAATCAAGCTAGGTAAAGCTCCCTCTAATGATCCCAAGAGCAGTATCTTCAGGCTGTATGGCTTTTGAGTGCTGCCCCAGGATTTGGGGTGATAGCTAGGAGCGCTGTATCTTCTTAGCAAAAGCAATATTGTTTGCTGGGCACCCGTTCGGTACCGCGCCATTCGATGCAAGATTTTGGGTGCGATTGGACCCGACAGATAACGCAGCCTAGCCTTATTCATCCAAGCTAGAAGACGGTTTGTTAACCGCTCCCACATTTTGTAAAGCCCATGGTTGGCCATTGCCCGAACAAGCCGTTTTTCAACTGTTCGATAATTTTTTTGTAGTTCGAGATAATGAGCCTCCAGTTGTCCGTAAGCGACCTGGAGATTTTGTAAGGATTGTTCAAGCCGCTCTCCATCTCTTGCGCTAAGTTCTTTAATCTGTCTAGAGAGTTTCTGCACAGTCTGCGCTTCGGTACACGGGCGAGCTTCGACAACAAATTGGTAGACGATGGCATTTTTGTTTGCCTGGACAAATTTTATTATCTCCTGTGCAATGGGTTCCGCAAAACGGTCAAATTCGGTTGTACCCATTCCAGCAAAAACTCGATCAAAGCTGCATATAAAGTATCCAGCGCTTTCAAATAAATGGTAAATCGATTGCTCCGAAAAGAAGCGGTAGTGGCTTTCATCTGCTAATCCACTGGGCTTATAATCAAATTGTCCTCTAAGCAAAGACATAGCAAGGGAAGCATGGGTGATGTTGGGAATGGAAGCGACCAGCGTTCCATTGGGTTTTAGCCACGGACGCAATTTTTCTAAAAGACTGCGGGGATCAATCAAATGCTCCAGGACATCGGATGCGACAATGCAATCAAAGGACTCTTGGAGTAGGTTAGGCTCGAAAGCATTTAAGTCTGCTGCGATTGTTCGATAACAGAATTGTTTTGCTTCTCCCAGCGCCTCTTCGTCGATATCTATTCCCCAAACTTCACATTCTTTCTGGCAAAAGTACCGCGACATATACCCATTGTTACACCCCAGCTCGAGAACACGTTTTCGGGAGCCGACTTTACCAATGATTTTAGTGGTTACACGGCGGGGATCGGACAAGTTGATAAGGTCTGCGCTATATCGATACTTTGGCACACGACATCTATATCTTTAAAATCGTAGCTTGAAAAGCGTGCCAGCTGTTGTTAGGTTTGCAATTTATTGCCCAAGCAGCCTGACAAGGGGTTGGACCAGAAAGCATTTAACATGAATGGCATGGTCAGTAGAACCGGCCTTTTTCTTGCCGGAGCAGCAATCTTATTCTTTTTTTACGTTCCACAGATTCTGCTCCCCTTTGCCCATCATGATCAATACCGCTATTTTCGCGCGAACAAGAATAGCTGCCACGATGATCCCCTTAACGG
>JACQOU010000252.1 GCA_016207775.1 Deltaproteobacteria bacterium | reverse complement strand
CACCGTGACTGGTATCAGCCCATCCACTCCGATTCTCGTACCCTTACAAAGGTTTGCCAGCCTTCAAGAGCCTGGAACACCTCTTGCTTCCTATGGTTCTCATGACTGCGCTACTTCTTGCTATCTTAACGCTTTGCGGATGCCAACCTAATCCCCATTCAAGCCCAAGTAATGTTAATGTGGCGCTGCACATCCGCCTACCCGCTGCGATTGCACCCAACACCACTCGTTACAAAAGGTTTTTGACCCGAGTCTTGCATATGACTGTTAAGGTTGATACAGCCTACGGTTTCAAGCAGGCACTCCAATTCACACCTTCACAATGGGATAAAATTCACTTAGTCGGCATCGATTTTCCAAAAACGGCCCAAGATAGTTTGCGCATACGAATCGAAGTCTGGGATAAGAACCGTTCCAACCTTATTCGTCCGTATCCAGTGCTGGTGGGCAAGGCACGCCTATTGGCAGCAGACTTTGAAATTGATCGGGTAAATCGCACAATCCCAGTCCACCTGGAAATGGCCGTACAACCAGCAGATTATGACTAGTACACCAACCATTTTGGCTAGTGTTCTTCAGGACTTAAGAGGGGCTTTAACAAGTCTGGCCGTGACCCGGCCGTTTTGCAAATGGCTTGCTCGTGACGCCATTTTGCAATTTGTTCATGATTCCCGCTAATCAACACGCCAGGAACGCACATATTCCGAAAGTTGAAAGGCCGAGTATATTGTGGGTACTCGAGTAGCACACAACCACTAATGGGATCGGTCAAAACAAAGGATTCTTTTTGAGTCGCTTCGCTATTGCCAAGCGCCCCCCGCACGGTGCGAGTCAATGCATCTGCAAAAGCAATGGCCGGAATCTCCCCACCCGTCATGACAAAATCGCCCAAGGAAATTTCCATATCAACCCAGCCGTCAATAAATCGCTGATCCACGCCCTCGTAATGCCCACAAATGAGTATGAAATGCTGTCCTTCAAGCGGCCGAAACTCAACCAATAGTTTCTGGTTTAGCGATTTCCCCCGCGGTGAAAATAAAATGACCTTTGTGCTTGCCGAACCGATTTGACTCTTGATGTGTTCAACCGCACTGACCAGTGGCTCTACTTTTAAGACCATTCCGCCGCCACCGCCATAGGGCGTGTCATCCACGACCTTATGTTTGTCTGTAGCATAATCTCTCAGCTGGTAGGTCTGAAAATGATAAAGTCCTGCGCTGAGTGCTCTCCCCAGAATGCTCGTACTAAACCACACCTCTATGGTTTGAGGAAACAAGGTGACGAAATGAAAAGTAGGTCCAGAATTCATGGCTTAAGGTCTTCAATATTTTTGACCCAAACACGCTTTTGTTCGTAATCTACCCGCACGATGAACCTTTGATTGGCAGGCACGACAAGGGTTCCTTGTGGCGTGCTCACATACCACCTATCCTGTTCGGCAGCCTCAATGCCACTAATTTGACCAATAGGCCGCTCGGTATTTGCATCGTAAACCTGACAGCCAACCAAGTCGCAGATATAGTACTCACCAGCCTGAGGTGGTTTTAGCGCCTCCCTCAAAGCAAATATCTTAGTCCCCACCCACGCTCTTGCCAGTTCCAGAGTGTTCAAACCCTGGAGTTTCAGAATCCACCCCTTAGGCATCCACGAAGATTCTATAACACTAAATGCCGATAGTTTTTCAGGAGAGTGCCCCAAAAATACTGCTTTTAGATAGCCCAAGGCGCAGTCCATGCCAGCTGGACTGTAGATAACAATAGCCCCCTTCAGGGCGTGCGTCCGGATGACCGTTCCCAGCTCTACTAGAGTCGGCCTGTTTGAATTCGATGATGGCCTACTCAAGTATTTCTAGTACAGAGCGCTTGCGGAGTTTCGTTGATACTGCAGCTAGAATAGTCCTTAGAGAACGGGCCGTCCGGCCTTCTTTTCCTATAATCTTGCCTAAGTCCTCTTTGGCAACCTTCAGCTCGATTACCGTTGTCTGCTCTCCCTCTACCTCCGCGACAGTCACCTGCTCCGGATAGTCGACAAGTGCTTTAGCCATCACTTCAACCAGGTTTCTGAGTTCTTCCACTTTCTTCCCCTCCTTTAACAAAATCCCCAGTCCACAATCAAATTGAATAAAAATTATGGCTGCGGCTGAGATGCTTCTGTCGGTTTCTTTTCGGATACATTGAGTGTTTCCGCTGGCTGTTCCTGTTTCACCATGAACTTTTTTAGGCGATTTTTCACAGCCGTAGAAATTTCTGCTCCAACGCTCACCCAATATTCCAAACGGGGCCGACTTACCGTAAGGGCATCCTTTGCAGGAATAAATGACCCAATATGCTCAATAAATCTTCCGTCTCTTGCCGCTCGCTTATGTTGTACAACAATTCGGAAATATGGCTTTTTCTTAGCCCCGTGCCTCGCAAATCTAATCACTGCAGCCATTCGTCGTTCGCCTCCTTGATGAACCGCCTGTGAACATTGTCACTTAACGCGGCTTTTTCTTACCACATCCTAGGTCTTTTGCCCATAGCGGATTTCGTGAACCTCGACATCATCTTACGAGCTTCCAAGAATTGCTTTATGAGACGGTTAACCTCTTCGACCTTTGTCCCGCTGCCTCGAGCGATCCGCTTTCTTCGACTTCCGTCGAGCAAATTATGATCTACTCGTTCCCCTGGAGTCATTGAAAGGATAATCGCTTCTATTTTTTTAAGCTCGGTATCAGGCGGAGCCATCGTTTTCAGCTGCTTTGCGGCCGCTCCTATGCCAGGCAAAAATTTCAGAAGGTTCTCGAACGACCCCATCTTCTTAATTTGTTGCAAATGCTGAAAGAAATCCGCCAAGGTAAACTCGTTTTTTTTCGCTTTCTTGGCTAGCTTTAAAGCTGTTTCAGGATCGATCGTATGCTGAGCCTTCTCAGCCAAAGACAGCAGATCGCCCATATCAAGAATTCGTGAAGCCAATCGATCGGGATGGAACACTTCAAGATCAGTAGCTTTCTCACCCACACCGATAAACTTGATCGGACACCCCGTAACCGCGCGCACCGAAAGAGCAGCACCTCCTCGGGCATCACCGTCCAGCTTGGTAAGGATTGTTCCACTCAGAGGCACTCTGTCTTGGAAAGACATTGCAATGCGAACAGCGTCCTGCCCTGTCATCGAATCCAAGACCAAAAGTATTTCTGCTGGCTCAAGAAGCCCCGCAATGTCTGCTATCTCGGTCATCATCTCCTGATCGACGTGCAGGCGCCCCGCAGTATCAAGCAACAGAACATCCGCAGAACGACGTATAGCTTCTTCCTGCGCCAGCACGGCCCGGTGCCTGGCGGAATCCATCACGGTGCTTTCGAATACTTCAACGTCGACCGACCCGGATGCCACCCGTAACTGCTCAATGGCAGCAGGACGCTGAATATCAACTGAAGCCACCATGACACTCTTTTTATAAACTTGGTGTATGTGGTGACCAAGTTTCACTACAGTAGTGGTTTTGCCACTTCCTTGGAGTCCCACGACAAGAAAAACGGCGGGGGGTCGCACTTTAAAATTAAGAGGTGCCGCCTTGCCCCCCATAATCTGAGCCAACTCTGCATAGACTATCCGGATGAAATGTTGTTCAGGCGTTATGCTTTTCTGAACCTCACTCCCTAGAGCCTTCGCCCTAACCGCATCCACAAAGTCTTTTACAACTTTCACATTTACATCTGCTTCAAGAAGAGT
>JACQOU010000251.1 GCA_016207775.1 Deltaproteobacteria bacterium | reverse complement strand
GTCGACTAATGTTCTCAGTGCTAGTTCAATAACGTCAATATCAGCAAGGGCATACCGGCCTTTCTTAATTACTCCATATAAGAACTCGCTTATTTGTCGCCGCCCCCCAGGGTTTGTAGCAGGAGCAAGCGAACGGAGAGTCTCAGCATCTTTTCGAGTAAGAACGTGTGTTGGAATGATTGAGTCTTCTTCCCTGTCTCTTCCCGGCAGAAAAACCTCCTTTGCGTAAGCATGGAGCGGGTGGTTTTCATCGAAAAGAGTCTTAAAAAATCTTTCGAAGTCGCGGCTCGCCAGCAAATAATTTGAAATCAACTCAACCGGCATTGTATCAACTTTGTCTCGGTAGTCGTTTTCATCTTTCTGGTGAAGAGCGCGCCGAACATAGGGATCACCGTGGCGGAAGCGAGCAAGTATTTTTGGTTTCGGGCCGCTTGTATCAAGAAGCCAATACTCGTTTTTTGCTCTCCAAAGAGCCCGCTCTGGCCCCAGTCTCATTTGTACTTGTGACAAGCGTTCCGATTGCCGGTTGTTACTCGAGAGCAAGGACTGAGCAGATTCTCGCAGAACTTGATTCAGTGAGTGACCTGCTACCCACTCAATCACACTTTCCAAAACTCCTCGCCGGCCATGATCACGTTCAAGCGCCCACGCTCTCTTGAGACCATCCCAAGCAGCAGGGCCAAGATCTGCATCCTGAACAAATTGATGAAGTTCGTGTGGATCTGTGACAGTGTATCGAAGCTTTCGTTCAATGGTCCTACGAACTTCTTCCGCGACAAAATCCATTGTTTCTCTGTCTCGATTCAAGGACAAATACCATTGTGGAGAACGCTCTACACATTGTCTAAGTACACGCCAAAGACGGAATAAATTTTGGTCTGGCAAATCTTTCATAATAAAAAGTGCATTGTCCAGGTTGCTGAGTTGGTTAGCGGTAGAGGGCGCCCAGTTTGAATCGGAAAGTCTGCTTTCCAAGCCTTCGATAATACGATCGGCCATTTCCCGCTTCAACGGGCTACCGGCATCAACAGATCCAAATGCCCCGGCAAGGATCAAAGGATCCGAGGTTTGGGATATGACGCTGTGGACCGCCTCACCAGCTGAGGAGTAGAGATTTGAATCAAGCTGAATCAACCGAGCCAGAGGGAGACTGGAGGGATTGGCAGAAATTCGTCCATCCACATACTCTTTCCAATGCAAGGAAACAATCGAAGAGTCATTGATCATCCAATAGGGTAATATGTCGTCGGCATAAAGCTGAAAAATAAACGGAAATAGCTCGCGAGCATCTTGCGCCATGGCGGCCCGAAGAGCCAGGGTTCGTCTAACGATTTCTGGCGAATTGGTATATCTCTCACCTTTTGGCCCAGAAAGAAGTCGCCTTATGAGTTCATTCGGTTCGGAACTACTCTCAAGCGCCAGTAACATTAGTAAGCCGTAGTAACGGTCGGAGAAACGGCTATTATCTGGAGGGTTCATGAGCGTTCTTTCTAGGTGTTCAGAAAGTTTCCCGCGGAGCTCTGGATGTTGATGGTAAATCTCGTAAAGACCTTCGAGATTGATGTCACCTGTCTCTTTTGACAATAGCTCCGCCAAAAATTGAACTCGTTCCTTATGTTGTACTTCCGCCAAAGTTTCAACCGGCTTTTTAGGCATCCATTGGCTTGCCCATTGCCATAATCTCGTCCCCTTAAGCCATTGTTCGGCAGTGCGTACAGCCGAAACTGCCTGGGCAGCATGCGGGACGTTGACAGCCAACCTTAGGAATTCTCTTTCGATAAAACCTTGATCGGTTGGATCATTGGGATCCAAAAATTCCTGACTCAGGAAAACAGACTTGAGAGCCAACTGTATAGGTACAATAAAACGGACTCTCCTATTGGCGGGAAGGCGTGAATTCAATCGTGCCGGAAGTTCCGAGAGCATCCTAAGCGGCTCGCTTCCATTAGACAATAAGGTCGGCATAATTTCACGGACGAGGGTGGCTAGATCGCGCCCGTTTGGCCCAACATAATTTCCCTTTCCACTGTCTTGCTCAAGTAATGTGGCCAATGCTTCAGCAATATATCTATCGTCCTGACGTAATAAAATCGTTGCCGGTCGGGGAATCTTTTTGAAAAGAAGTGCAGACGTCACCCGTCGCAAGGCATCCAGTACGCTTGGAGTAAGGTATTCCGCTTGGGAAATATCAATTCGGTAGAGATGAAGCGTGCCATCAGCAGCTCTGATTACCCTCCAATTACCCGTGTGTCCGTCAGGATCAAATCTTCCATGCCGAAATAATGCCTCCCACTCAGCCCGAAACGCGGCTCGCCGAAACCTTCTGAAAGTCTCGGGATCCTTTTTCTCAAGTTCGGATTTCTCATCCCCTACAACTTCATAAAAGATAATTCGTCTCGGATCCGCGTGATTTGTTTGAGAGGTTGGCAGATTCGCCTCTTCCGCCTTGTCAGTTTCGTTGGGAGCATTAAATTCAATATCTGTCGCAGCTTCATCTACAAGGTGAACCTGCGCTCGCAGATCTTGGTATCGCGCTTGATATGGTTCTCTTCCAGGTCTACTTTTCCCCTTGAGCATGGTTAAAGCTTTTCGATCGTTGGCCAAATTTGCCTCTGATTGAAGCTTGAGTGTTAAGACGCGAGAATAATTTTCGAGAGCATCAGCAATTTTGACCACAGTATGACGACGATCCGGTGACAATGCAGATGCCCTGTCTCGGAGCAACTCGGACATTCTCTGTAGACGCTGCTGTTCAAACAGAGCGCTGTTGTCCGGGTCATTCTTAAGAACACGCCCAATGAGAATTCTTCCATCCTGCAGCTCAACAATAATTGTCGAGTTGACTGACCCTGAGCCCTTAAGCTCACCAATGCGTTTAATCTTCGGAAATTGATCTCCCAGCGCTCTTTCAAGATCTTCGATTAATGTCTTTCGCGAGCGTTCAGCCGCGCGCTCGTTCAAGACTCGGAAAACGCGACGGGTTGATTCGTCAGGAATGAGATAAGAATCCGCGCCTAACATCTGGCCCAGTCGCACCCAAAGGGTGCCTTTTGCTTCCAGGATGTCCTTTAGCTTTTCAGCCGCTCCCTGGTGAGTTTCCCTGCCTGTCATTCCGCCCAGAATTTCCGCGACAAACTGGTAGCCCCGATCTCCCATGGCTTCGGTGTAGGAATCGAGGAGAATTTGTGCTAACCACTGGTGTTCTTTTTCAATGCCATTAGACATCAGCGCAAACAACGCGTCCCGGCCAACCTGATTACGAGGAGCCAGAAGCCCTGCGTCACGCCGTGGATCAATAAGTTCAAGAAGTAATCCTGCCCGCACTTCGATGGGGTTACCTCGAAATACATCTCTCAAACGATCCAATGTGAGGTTCTTGGCAACTTGTATTTTGATCTGCGTGTCTCCATACCGCTCAAAGGCTGCATCGTATCCGTGCTCACGAGCATAGGCATTAAAGACCTCTTCAATTTCCTCTTCTACTCTTTTCAGCTGATCGATGACCTCTGTTGCAAAAGTTGGGACTGAAGCACGCGAGCCCTGAAGCCATCGAATGAATTCAATAAGGTCTGCGGGGGACGACCTTTTCGAAACAGCTCCTTTAATTGCACTTTGTAAAACCTCCACTTCAGAGCTAACCGTTGCATGCTCGCTATCGCGCTTGCGAAAAGCAGAGTCTTCCAGAAGTTCGATCGCTGGTTTCGAAAGCAAGAAGTGTTGGGCTATTTCGTTTAACTTTCGGGCTCGGCCGTCGTAATAGCTCGCATAAATATGGGTCAAAGCTTTGGCCATTAAATCATGATCATACGGTTGATTGTAATAAGGCTGCCGAACTAATCGGTCCCAGGCTTCGTTAAGCTGGTCAGCATTCAATACGCGGTGGAGGCTGGATACTAACTTAAACTTTGTTTCAGCGCTTACAACAGATGAGCCAATGATCTTCTGAAATAAACTCTCAATGTTCTCATCAGTTCCAATAACGTGATCATGTTGCAACCCGACAAGTTCTCTTAGTTCCGCTTCTGAATTCGAGATGTCGATCAGTTTCGGTACCGCAACAGTATCTCTAATTGGAAGAAGGACGTGGTATGTATCTGAATCTCCACGTTTGTCTTTACCATAAAATGCATTTGTATCTTCTAGTAATGAACTTCGTGTGGGAGAGGAGGAAAAGTACCCGGAAACGAGAGCCTGTGCCCTTTCCCTAAAAAGTGCCTGACCGGCGGCTCTGGGGACACTCGAGTATTCTAGAAGGTGGCGCAAGCTGTTTAGCGCTTCATTTAATTCACCGGCTTTTAGGCGAGTACTGCCTTGTGCCTGCCGGCCGAGCTCATCAAAAATCTGTTCCGTAAATTGCACTATCTCTCTAGGGCTTCTGGGCTTGATTAAATGATCGATGGCAATGCCAACCTTATGAGCAGGCGGTACATCCGACCAAGTGCGAAGCTGGTCTAGGGTAAGCGGTGACTGGCTGATGTTAACAAAAAGGTCATAGTTAAACGTATCGCCGTGATGTACGAGCCCCTGTTTTAGAATTGATTGAGCCCGTGCTCGGTCACCAAGATTTCTTTCGATAAGTCTACGAATCAGAGGATCGCGGAGGCTTGGAATGACTTTTGTTTTTTGATAATCAGTTTTGTGCCGCCAGTAGATGCCTTTGGTACTAGTGAAGAATCCTAGCAAAAGAGGCTCTGCGAGTCGTTCCATCCGGGCATTAAATCGCGGGTCTTTATGGACTCCCAGGAGAAGAGCGCGCATGGCATTGGGGAGTATGCACGAACTGTGCTCTCCCACCGCTGTATAATAAAGAGACCTTTGAACTGCTGTTTTTGCATCTGCTCGGCGTGTTCTGAGGCTTCCCGGTTCCTTATCTTGTTCGTCGCCAATATTGGACAGAAGCGTTTTAATGAATTCTTCATCGGAGAGTTGCATGATTTGATTGGTAAGTTCCGCAAGCTGTGGTTCCAGGGCAGCTATAAGCTTCTTATAGGATGGGTATTCACCGTAAACGTCGGGGTTTTCAAGGATGAGATTCAGTCCTGCTGGAAACCATCTCCAAAAATATTCTAGCCGATTCTGTTCAAACTCCTCTATGCGCTTTGCTGAATATCGACGAGGATCAAGACCAGCCAGCTGTTCAACGGAATGTTTTTTGACGCTTTTCGGATTATGAATCAAGTCTAAAGCAACACTAAGCACCAAATCGACCTGCGGTTGAAGCTTCTTACGTAAGAACGGCATTTGTTGATAGGCCTTGAGCAAAGTTACTGCGTCTGCCGCTCTGAAATCTCTTGTGAGTGCACGCACCATCGGCTCAGCGAGAGGACTGCCGTCGATTTGATATTTCTCTAAAGCCTCAACGAGCGAGTTAGCCGAATCAGGATCCCATTGGCTCCAATCGTGCGAATATAACGCTCGCGCGAGAGCGTCTCTTATCCCCGGATGTTGCTCATGGTTTGCAGCAAGGCGATCCAATACGTAACTATTATACAAGACAAGTTCGACGGCTTGCTGAGGATAACGATTGAGATAGCGCTCAGAAAACCCTGCTCTTACGTCATCGGATAAACGTTCTTCAAAGACACTGCTATAACTGGAGTTGCTAACGTGCTCTTCGAGTAGAGTGGTGTAGGCGCCAACACGCCTAGGAGCATTTCCACCCGTCTCAAGAATATGTTTCTGAAGTTCCTCAAGCGCATCCCTCTGGTGGTCGGCTGTCAAAATTCTGAGAGCTGTGACGACCGAATCCCGATCTTCCTTTCTTTTTTTCGAATCTTCTCCCTCTGCGACTTCGTCCGTTTTCGCCAAGAAGCTTTCCATAAGCCGTTGCCAGCTCTCACCTTGGTGAGCCTGGCACCAACTCTTAAATCTTTCTAAGTCCAAGTCTTCCCGGTGATAATCGATTGAAGCTTCTCTTGAGATGTCAGAATGTAAACTCGCCCGATCCCTTAAAGATTGTTCCGATCGGATTTGATTCACAACAGATTGCTCAGCTGCGGCGATAAACTGACTTAGGAGGTCTCTTTGAGTTTGTTCATAATTGGCAAGCTTTGCGTGGCTCCGGCGCTCATATTCAGATTCCATACCTGCGTTATGAGGTTTTGCCGGTGAACTGTAAGTCAGACGCTTGTTTTTGTGGATCTTGCTGGCAAGTTCTGATGGACTATCAGCGGGATCTAAAGTCATTGCCGTTCTAAGCTCAGCAATCTGATGATCATAATTCGTATCAAAATCGGCCCAATAGTGATCGCGGTAGTCATGCGACAGATGGTACGCATCAATTTCCTGATCCAGGCGGCGATGCTCATCAGCCAGACGTTGTACGTAATTCTTCTGAGGCTCTCTTGATTTCGCTTCATTTGGATAAATGTGTTTCTTATCTTCCCAAAATCTGAAAGCTCCATGAATGTATTTAATTCGGTCTCGATCTTCCGGATGACTTCTTAATAGATGGCTAAGTGTGGTTTCAGGTGGACCGACCTTAAATTGTTCAAAAAAGCGAATTGCCTCCTGTGGCTGGTAACCCAAACGAATGAGATGCGCAACCGCTCGAATATCGGCTCCGACTTCAAGGTGCTTTCTACCGGCTTTTGCGATAAAGGCGCGTTGTTGGTCAAGTGGAACGAAGGGAAGATTTCTCCCTCGCAGATAGTCTTCCAGACCTTTGTCGTTGATCTCGTGATAGTACTCGTGGAGAAGCGCAAAACCGAGAATATCGTCTGTTGGGTTTGAGGTCAGATAGTTGTCGAGAAAACCAAGACCAACTGTTACCGTTGCGTGAATCCCACTTGCCGCTGACTGCCCACGACGGGCATTACTTGAAAGTTCGATGTGGCAGGCGTCCCAGTTTGTTAGATTGGAAGCGACATCGACAGTTATCTCTCCTGAAGTTAAGCCTGTGAGCTTTTCAAACAGCTCTCTAACAACCGTCTTCGCTCGCCTTGCCGAAGCGTTCCTCAGCTCAGCCTCACGGGAAGCAACCGCTCCGGATGCCAAAGGTGGGGAAGTTTCCTCGACTGGCCTTGCCTCAACCGTTCGAGCCTCTCGTACTGTCTTGGCAAAAAGAGGCACTTCAAGAAGTACGAAAAGGAACAGAAATAAGACTGTTCTGAGCTTACGCAAGTAATGGTTGTGTTTAAACAAAACGGAACAACTCCAGCACAACTGTCCGTATACTGCTTGAGCGCGACTAACGCCTCCACACAGAAACGAAACTTCCACGCTTAGACTTAAGCTTGCTATGTCTTAATGCAACATGAAAGCCACGTTATGATTTGATAACGTCCTCTCGGTATACAAAGAGTTGGCATCGTTCTGCAAACAAGGAAGTAATGTCTCGAATGGTCCGATTTCATTACTCCAAGCTGGAATTCGCTGGCGAAAAAGACGCCCATGTCCGGTGAAAGACTGCCGCTCGAAGCTCGCTCGTTAGTTCGAACTTCTGCCAGTTCTTTTATGTGATGGGCATGTGACTGAGAAATTAACCAAACCAGGGGTCTTCCCCCGTTCATGGAGTAGAGCC
>JACQOU010000275.1 GCA_016207775.1 Deltaproteobacteria bacterium | reverse complement strand
TGCATCATATGCTGCCCAAAAAAAAATCATCTGTTAAGATCGGATAAATAATGATGAAAAAAATATGGGTTCTGCTTGTTGTGCATCTTTGTTATCTGCAACTTGTTTTCGCGGACAACTCGATTCAACCAGCCTTATCGACCATCGCCAGTGGGGAGGGAACAAAAGCGTCTCGCAAATTTACTCTCATCGCTCAACTTTCCCTTTTCATGCCTTTTCGTTTTACATTGGACAATGGCAATCTTAGCGTTGCCTACGCAGAGTCTTTCAAGGGTTTCCCCTTTTTTCAGCTCATAGCCGGAGAGCAGGTTGCTCTTTTGGGCAATGTCGAGCTCCAGGCGCAACTATCTCTCGGATACGCACACAAGAGTGGACCCGTTATTTTGACCGATAGCCAAGGGGCACAACAAGAGGCCTTTGTTAATTTGCACTGGATACCCGCTTCGCTTTCGGCGCGGTTTGCGTACCGGATATCTTCCATGCACTTTTTAAAACCATCCATTACGACCGGACTCGGGCTGCAATGGCTTTACCAATCTGCCCATTCACAGGCGGTGAACCATCATTTCTGGGTTCCTTTTGCATTTGTTCGCCCGGCCATTACCTTTTTTGATCCGCTTGAAGAAGTCACGGGGGATTGGTTCGGGGGACTCATTCTCGGTGTCTCCTATCTCACCGATCTAGGCGCATCACAGGTTATTCGCGGTTTCTCATACGAAGTCGGCCTCGCCATCATTCTGTAGCTAAACATTTGATATTAAATAACTCTAAACTCAGCGATTGACCTGATGTGTCTGATTTTGATATGGTGCGACAAATCCTCAAGGGGGAATATGGAGACTAACATAAGAGCTTTTGCCATTTACCTTTGTCTTGGGCTATTGCTTTTTGGCTGCGGAAACGCGGTTACTCGTTTCACAGACAGTTTCAGCTGCTCTAAGCAAGATTTTGAAACCATTGCCGCAGTCGCAAAAGATTATCCATCCGAGCTGGTCACTGGTCTAAGGGAAGCCAAGTCCGCCTACACGACTATCAAGCGCCTCAATGAAAAACTGGCCGAGCACTGTGCCGAACCGGTTCTTACCGCCTGCAGTACAAATAATAGACAAGTTGTTATCCCAAACCGGGAGAAAACCTTAGTGGAGGGGCCTATCCGCTCCTTTGGGGTCAATGCCTATTACACATTTACAGTCAAAGGCTACAACCACCGAATGGATAACGACGTTATTGAAATTAAGTACTTTTCGTCGGTTGACCGCAAACAATTTGATTCCACCTTGGCCTGCTATTTAAAGCATGCGGGTGAATAGTTTAGGAGGAAAAATGAAGAACCCAGTTAATTTGCTGATTATTGTTGCAGGCGTAGGCCTTATTACCGGCTGTGGAAGAACTGTAAATACATTCGTCAACAACTTCAGCTGTTCGCAAGCAAATTTTCATACAATAAAAAGATTGATGGTTGAATACCGAACTGGAAGTGTCGAAAACCCGCTGGATCAGCACGAAACCTATCGGGTAGTTGCGCTAATGAATCAGAAACTGGGCTCTCAATGCCCGACTCAAGTCCTTGATTCGTGCAGTCCAGGAAATACTCGTATAAGCGAATCCAGTGACGGCGAACCGCTGTCCGGCCCCATTCAGTCCTTTGGTATCCAAGCGTCGCGCAAGGTTGAGATATTAAGAAGAATGGGGGCCTTGGAGCTGAAGCAAGAGATAGCCTTTCCTCAGCCACCCCTGACTAAAACCTCTGTTTCTCTTTCGTTTCTGGAATGGAAAACAAAGAGCGACTGGAAGACATTCGATACCACACTGGCATGCTATCTCAAGAACGCTGGAAAATAATTTCCACCAGTTTCTTGCGGCCGTGTTCGCCGTGAACAATCCGAACGGCTGACTTAGGAACCTTAAAGTGCTCTTTGAGCAGCTCAACGAGTGCGGTGTTCGCCTTGCCTTCAGTGGCAGGTGCATTCACACGGGCGATCCATTGGCCATCAGCCGTTTCTTCCAAGCCCATCCGTTTTGAGTTGGGTTTTACCAAAACTTGTATTTTCATTATCATGACTCCACCTTGACACGATAGCTTCCGATTCCCATCATTATTTTGTATAATCCAATCAGCTTTGCAACTGGAGGTTAGAAAGGATGTTTAACATGACCAAACGGGTTCTTCTTTTCGTGCTGGTGAACTTTCTGATCATTCTGATGCTGTCTTTTGTCCTGCGAATCTTGGGAGTCGACTCCTACCTTTATGAATACGGAATAAACTACGAGTCATTGCTGATCTTCTGTGCGGTTTTCGGGTTTGGAGGCGCTCTCATTTCATTGGCACTATCGCGCGTCATGGCTAAGTGGATGATGGGGGTTCGCGTCATTAATCCCGAGCGACCGGGGACGTCCATGGAGAGAGACTTGCTGCAGCTCGTTTATCGGCTTGCCCAAAAGGCGCGGCTGTCTGTTATGCCGGAAGTGGGAATTTATGACAGTCCCGAGGTCAACGCTTTTGCTACCGGTCCTACAAAATCGAAAGCGTTGGTCGCCGTTTCAGCAGGACTTTTGCAGCAAATGGATTCTAATTCCGTTGAAGGAGTCCTTGCTCACGAAATATCCCATGTCTCAAATGGTGATATGGTGACCATGACGTTAGTCCAAGGGGTCGTGAACACGTTTGTGATGTTTTTTGCAAGAGTGGCGGCTTGGACGGTGGCCCAGGCTATGCGCAGTCGGGATGATGATGAGGGGCCGTCCTTCATGGTGCAGTACCTTCTGGTTTTCGTCTTTGAAATCTTTTTTGGTCTGTTGGGAATGATTGCGGTTGCGTTTTTCTCCCGTTGGCGTGAGTTTCGGGCCGATTCAGGTGGAGCAAGGCTTGCTGGCAAGGAAAAAATGATTGGAGCTTTGCAATCGCTTAAGCAAACAACGGAAATGATCGATACACAGCATGCACCTTCCCTAGCTGCTTTCAAAATTAACAACAAGCGTGCTGGACTTTGGGCTCTTTTTGCATCACATCCTGATCTGGACACCCGTATAGCAGCCCTGAGAAAAATGGCGTGACCATTTTGAATAATCAAAAACAAGCGAGAGTTCTAAGCGGTATGAGAGCAACGGGCAGGCTTCATATTGGCAACTACTTTGGTGCCCTTGCTAACTGGCTTGAGTTCCAAAAAAAATATGACTGCTTTTTCATGGTCGCTGACTATCATGCCATGACAACGGGCGACCTTAGCCAAAAAACGCTGGCGGAAAATACTCAGCAAATCCTTCTTGATTGGCTCAGTGTGGGAATTGACCCGGCCGAGGCCACTGTGTTTGTACAATCGGCCGTGCCAGAACATGCAGAGCTTTTCGTTATTTTGTCCATGATGACTTCGTTGGGGTGGCTCGAGCGAAATCCCACCTATAAGGAACAGCGTCAGGAATTAGGAGACAAGTATACGGGCAACCTGGGTTTTTTGGGCTACCCGGTCCTGCAAACAGCAGATGTGTGCTTATACAAGGCGACAAAAGTCCCGGTGGGCGAGGACCAGAAACCCCACCTTGAAATGGGGAGGGAACTCGCCAGACGTTTTAATTCGACATTTGGAGTTAACGTTTTTCCCGAGTTTGAAGCGATTCTAACTCCTACCCCAAAGATGCTGGGTCTTGATAGACGGAAGATGAGCAAAAGTTATGGAAATGTAATTGAGCTTTCAGAAAATCCGGATTCGATCAGAAAAAAAATTCAGAAGATGGTAACGGATGTAAGAAGGCCGCGAAAAGAGGATCCTGGACATCCAGAAGATTGCAATGTTTTCTATTGGCACCAGCTCTTAACACCAGGAGAACGGGTGAAGGAGATTGAGCGGGATTGCAAGGGTGCGATTCTATCCTGCTGGGACAATAAAAACGCTTTAGCAGACAGAGTGATTGCTTGGCTTGAACCCATACAACGCAAACGCAGAGAGCTTGAGGCCAACTTGGATTATGTGAATGACGTTGCCCGGAAAGGCATCGCGAAAGCACGAGAAGTGGCAGCGAAAACGATGGATGAGGTCCGCCAGGTGGTCGGCCTATGGGGCAAAATCGACTCGCCTACGGCAGCGCACTGAAAGAGAGAATGGAAAAAACGATGACTAACCGAGCGGGCATGGAGCAGCTTAATGCTGTTTTTTCGCCTTCAGATTTATCAATCTCTTCAGACCGTTCCTCGCTGGATGATTTTCGAATCAACCTTCCGAATTTTGATGGCCCCTTGGATCTTTTACTTCATCTGATAAGACGCGAGCAGATAGATATTTACGATATTCCTTTAACAAAAGTTTGCGAGTGCTACTTACAGTATCTCAATCGCATATCGGAACTTAATATAAGCGTGGCCGGAGAATTCACCGTGATGGCCGCGACATTAATGCACTTAAAGTCGGTAATGCTGTTGCCGCAAGAAAGCGACGGTGCCCCCGAGGAAGATCCGCGGCTTCCCCTGGTCGCCCAATTGCTGGAATATGAACGTTTCAAGAAGGCTGCTGAGCAACTTGATGGCAGAAATTGGCTGAACAGGGACTTGTTTGTAAGGCCACTATCGGCCCTGCCGTCACTTGCACCGGATGAGAGTGCTGTGGATGCTCCCGTAGAGCCGATTGACACGTTTGAACTATTGCTTTGTTTAAAAGTCGCAATGGACAGAACGACAAGGCGGACCTTGGAAATTAGTGCCGAGTCGACTTCAATAAAAGAAAAAGTTGCAGCAATTACAGCATACCTGGAACAGAATGGTATTATCGATTTTTCTGCTTTTATGAGTCCGGATTCTAAGAACCGGCGCCAAGAAATGGTTGTGGGGTTCCTGGCAATGCTGGAACTTGCCAGACTGAAATTTGTGGAGATATTTCAACCGGAAATTTTTGGGCCGATCCAGTTGCGAAGTATTCGCTCTCTGAGAGAGCTGGATTTGGGACTGCTTGAGCAGTATTAGGCAAGGTGGAGACAATATGGATGATGAAGCGCTGACATCAGCAATTGAATCGGTCTTATTTGTATCGGATCGTCCGGTGACGATCCCCAGACTGAAAGAAATCTTTGAGCAGGAAGCAGTCCAGTTGATTGAAGCCGCTATCGAACGCATCAAACAAAAACATGAGCAAGCAGGCGCTGGTCTTGAATTAAGACAGGCTCAGGGGGGCTATCAACTGGCTACTCAGGCGAGAAATACAGACTGGGTGCGGAAGTTTTTGGAAACCAAACCCTTTCGCCTCAGCCGCTCCGCACTGGAAACCCTTTCCATTATTGCCTATAAGCAACCCATCACACGTGCAGAAACGGATAAAATTAGGGGTATTGATTGCTCACATCTTTTCCGGGTTCTCATCGAAAAGGGCTTGGTAAAAATGGCCGGCAAGGCAGACGTCCCTGGCCGACCCGTTCAGTATGCGACTACTCCAAAATTTCTGGAATTGGTTGGACTTAACTCAATATCGGAATTGCCGCCTCTTTCCGAACTGCAACAACTTCAAGGTGACATTGCCCCCCCTCCAGAGGTTGAACCGATAGAGCAAGGACTTGAACGATTCATGCAGGCAAAAGACTTCATGGTAGCTGAGGATCATGCTGAGGAACTGGAGAGTGGCCTGCAGGAAATTGAGCAAATGCTCCAATCAGCCAAGAAAGGCACTGAAGAAGTGTACGCTTCACCCTTACATGCCGAAATTGGCAACGAAAATTCTGCTGCTCTCGAAGCATTTCTTGCCCTTACCCGTGGGAAAAAGCCCCGCCAGCAACACCAGCCCCCTGTGCCGCCACAAGAGACCGAAATGCCTTTGCCCGAAATCGCATCAATAGAAGAACTGCCCACTGGCTCCCCCGAAGAAAATCTTACACTTAATTGACAGTTACTGCGCTTACCCATAGTCTTATGGGCTTATCGCGGGGTGGAGCAGCCTGGTAGCTCGTCGGGCTCATAACCCGAAGGTCGT
>JACQOU010000274.1 GCA_016207775.1 Deltaproteobacteria bacterium | reverse complement strand
TTTCAAAAGATCAAAAAAGGGGCCCTTTACCTTCTTGGAGATTCGTTGAAAGGTTGCCTCATCATAAAGATGGACAGTTTCATTCCTTGCTTTAAGCATATCTAACCACACGGGTCCGTTTTTAATAATGCCGTCCTGAAACGCTTGCTCGATAACAGGACGCGGACCTCGAATATTCGCATAGCCTCGTTCTTGCAATAAATCCTGAAGGCACTTCCATGCCAATTCAAAGGTGTACTCGAAACGTTGAATCAGCCCTTCCTCTTCCAGGCGGGTCAGTTTATCGGATCGCGCCTCTTCATAGCGAGCCAGAGCTTTTCTGAAGCTCGAATAGCGTTGCTGGCTTCGAATATCTTTTGGTTCCGTCATCTAAACAACATTAACAATTCCTTTATGTGCTGACAATGTGGCATATGCATGTTTCCAGTAAGCTCTGTTAAGACTCTAACATCCATCGCCATACCGGTTCGATCCTGACACGCAACTTGCCAAGCTGCTCTTCTCCCTGCTCATCCCAAGTAAGAATGTGCAAGGATTTGCAGCCTGTTTAATCTTACTGCACAAAAAAGTAAAATTTTGTGCAGTTCATTGCACATAAGTGCTTGGTGCCCCACACTGGCCTTCGCACCCCGACCTTTAATAGGTAATCCCCCGCCTATGCTATAATTCTTTCGTGCGACTCCTCATCGTGCTTTCCCTGCTGTTAGTAGGCTCTGCCCACGGCGCCACTCTTTCCGTTTCGCCGTCTTATTTTGAGATGAGTCCGGCGTTGGGACAATCACCGTCCGAGCAAGTCGTTGTCTACAATTCGGGAAATAAGCCCATGCATGTGAAATTGTATGTGGGTGATTTTTGGTACGATAAGGCGGGTAAGCGCACGTTTCCAGCAGCTGGCAAGTCGCCTTATTCGGCGGCTTCTTGGGTTCATCTGCCGGAGAGTGAGATGGAAATTGCGCCAGGGGCTTCTAGCCGGTTTTCGTTTGTTCTGTCCGTTCCGGAGGGTCCACCGGCATCTGCGTATGCCACGGTTTTTGTGGAGGAGGTCCAGGGCAAAGATCCGGCAAAAAGAGGCGGGAGTGTTGCTTTTTCGCTGAGAATTGCAGTGCCTATTTTGTATCGCAGGCCGGATGCCACTCCCTCCAAAATTTTGTTTGAAAAATTTTCGCTCAGCAAGCCTAGCGCCTTTAAGCCACTGGTGGTGCGGTTCAATTTGATGAATGACGACGAGTCGTATGTTTTTCCTGAAGGAAGTCTCCTTGTAGTCAGGGGCAGTTCCAAGGAACTGGCTGGTAAAGATGAACTTAAAAAAGAACGCGTTTTGCTGCCTAAACAAAGGTTGCTCTTTGAAATCCCCTTGTCTATTGAGCCGGTGAAAGGACGATATGAAGGCCTGCTGACTCTCTTTTATGGGGCAGATAAGCATATAATCCATAACTTTTCGTTTAACATTCGTTAGTTCTAACCATGCCAGCTTCCTGGCTCCTCTCCGGTTTCCTTTTTCTGTGCTCTATCTGCCGGGCTGCCGACAGCGTTGAGGTCAGGCGCATTACTTTGCCTCTAGGCGAACAGACCACAGTGGGTGTCGACGATTCTGAGATTATCAGTGCGCACAGTACCAGCGATCGGCAGCTCAGACTAACCAAACAAAACAACATGGCCGTGTTGCAGGCACTCGATTTTGGGGATGTGACGGTTACTCTCTTCAGCGGTTCGGGCAAGGTGTCTGTGTTTCGAGTGACAATTCCCGGAAAACCCGCAGAGCTTCCTCGCTCCTTTCTTCAGGAGCCGAAATATTGGTCAGGCTCTCATGGAACGATAGGAACCCGAGTGGGTTTTCGATCGGTACATGGAATTTTTGAGAATCTGGCTCTGCAGGAAGAATATTTCTCGTTCCGTTCAGCACCCGGCGAATTTTCCCATGATGTGAAACTCAGAACGGCAAAACCGATCTATTACGACGATCCCAAGGCGACTCGCTTTATCGATACGGTTGCTTACAGTTTTGAACAGCGCAAGAAAATGCATATTAGGGTGGGAGACACCGATCCATTGCTATCGGGTGAAAAAAGCACTGGCAATCTCAGGGGTCTTCGAGTTGATCTGCACAAGGATAGAGTCCACCCTTACGGATTTGTGGGAATAGCGCATTCGGGTGTGGAAAATTTTATTTTGGGCAGCCGCTACTCGGCTGTCGGAGGAGCCGGAAGCGAGTTTAAATTATTACCCAACTTGGTGCTGCAAGGGCACGCGATCGGTTTTGAAAAAAATCCATCTCTCCAGCTTCCGCAAGCCGGCCTAGAGGGAAAACTTGGAGCCAGTTGGTCCGCTGGATGGATCGAGCAGTTGGCTGCCGAATGGATCTTTGATCGAGACCTTGCCAGTCATCTTAATACGTCTGCCGTTATCGATCTTGATCCCGTTGCTTTTTCCATAGCGGCTGGACATAGCCAGGCACAATCCAAGGTTTTTACCCCAGCGAATCGATTTGGCGGGACGTACGATAGCTATTCGATTGCTGCCCGGTGGGCTCCTCAGAAAATGGGTTTTAGGCTTGGAGGGAGCCTTTCGAGAAGTCTTAATTTTGTGACTCAGGATGAGGTTCCGGGGCGTGCCGAACTTACGGGCGGTTCTGTGGAGTTTGCCTTTGAGCCTCTGAAGGGCTGGACGAATGAACTGTATGCCAACACGTACACGACAAATTTTACTCCTTTTTCCGAAGTGCCGGGGAGCCGTGAAGGGGGTGAGCGATTTGAAAATCGTATCGAAGTGGCGCTTTCCGAAAAAGATCATGCGACTGTTTCAGCGGATTTCTCGTCCATTCAATCCTCCAGACTCGGCGTAGATTATGAGGATAGACATTTATTGTTGGGCTGGAAACGTCTTTTGTTTCCGGAAGCTCGCGATTACTTCCAGCTCGAAGGCGGGCTAACCCACTTCAGATTTCCGTCCAATCCACAAGCAGATGGCTACTATTTTCTAACTCGACTGAGTTCGAGGGTTCAAGGGTCATGGATACAGTGGGATGGCCTTATTCAAAACGAATTAAAGGCGGGCTCATCGACAACAAATACTCTTCGAATGCAATTATCGGCCCTGCTTTCCCCCTCGCCGGCCCATGATTTAAGTATCGCTTTTTACCACAATTTTGATTGGTTTCGTGACGTATTGGCCGATTCAAGAGGGCTCTATTTTGCATACACATTTCATTTTGGATCTGCTGTGCGTTCGGTCGGCTTGCTTTCAGCCCTGCGACGATATGCAATTCACGGCACCGTACGGCTGGAACAGGGAAAAGAAAAGACACCCATTCCAAACGCGAAGGTTGAGCTTTCAGGCGACGACGGCTACAAGGCCCTCAAGCTAACAAATGAAAAAGGCGAATTTTTGTTTCCAGCACTCAAAAAAGGCTCCTATTTTTTATCGATTGTTCGTTCAGACCTTAATGTGGCTGGCAGGCTGGCTACTGCCTCTCCCATGCGGCTGGAAATCAGCGACCGGGATATCGAGACAGGGTTCCTCTTTTCGGAAAACGCTGAAATTTCTGGAATTGTCTTTAATGACATCAACCAAAACAAAGTGGCGGATCCGATCGATCCTCCGGTGCTGGGGACTTCAGTGCGATATCGCAAGAGAGGGGACAGCCAATGGCACACTCAACCGGCGTCCGACGGATCGTACCAGCTGCGAGGCTTGGAATCAGGCATCTGGGAGCTGGGTATCGACCGCAGCACACTTCCAGCTGGGTTTCGCTTAGATGTTCTTAAAGAGCAGATTGTAGAGGTAACCCCCAACTCGATGAAGACTGTGAATTTTCCTTTGGGAGCTGAGCGAAGCATTTCAGGCATAGTCTTTAAGGATAATAACAATAACAAAGTCTACGATTCGGGTGACGCTCTAATCAATGGAGAGTGGGTTTATTTCGGTAAACATAAGACTCCGACTGGGGAAGGTGGGAGGTTTCTGTTTCGGCATCTTCCGCCGGGCCATCATTCTGTTCGCTGCCGGAATGCAAAGAGTGAGGCAATTCGACTGAGTGAAGGTCCCGCTACCGTAATCAACGTTCAGCTAGCTGTTCAATAGCCCGCTTCTTCTTCCTCACCTTCGCGACAAACATAATTTGTTAGAAGTCCGTTGGTATTGAGCTCATGCAATGCAGTTTGGAACAAATTGATATCAATGGCACCTTTTTGGCCATCGGTATGGATCATGGCAAAGCCAGACTTTCCCGCGTCATGGAAATAAATTCTTGAGCGACCGTATAAGACGAGGGGTTTTATGGAGACATGGGCTTGAGTCAATAAGCCGCTGACTTCTTTTCTCAACTCTAACATCTCAGACGGGCCGTTTTGTTCCGTTTCAATTATCCTGCGGATTACATACGAGACAGCTTTCCCGTTCGTGGGGGAACATTTCAAAAGGGTCGAAGCCGTTGATTCGTTGGCCAACAAACTGGTACAACCAAGGAAACATCCCATGATGGCGCACCAAGCAATCGCATTCATCTTTCCCCCTCCCATTAGAAATACGAAGTAAATTCTACAGCATGCCTCTGAAAAGGTACATCCTTCCTTTTCAGGAGGGGACCCGTGAGCACAGCTCACGGGGCGGAGGCCTTTTCT
>JACQOU010000243.1 GCA_016207775.1 Deltaproteobacteria bacterium | reverse complement strand
CGTGACGACAACAATAGGCGCACTTCTTTTTCCAAGAACGGCTCGGTTTTTTTCTATTACCGGCTTCTTGGGGTTTTTGAACCCTTCTTCCATGCGCCGCTGCTCCACTTGAGCACGCATCGCTTGCAAAAGCTGATCATTGGTCTGCGCATCCTCACTGAAAAGATTAGCGGAGCCAGCTAACAGGATAACAATAAGCATCCATTTCATATGACAAAAAGTCTAGCAGGCTTTCAAAATTTTTAATACCCATTAGCTGCTCGAACTGAATTTTCAATCGCTTGCCTCATGAGCGCAATCGCTTTCTGCTGCAAGGAAAACTCGTCATCCGAATGAACAAGTCTGTTTCCAGTACTCAAAGCAAAATGGATGTCGCCATCTTCAGGCGTATGAAAGGGATCGATCATTTGAGCCATATTGGTATGGACCATAATCGCGAGCCTTTTGAGCTGGCTCCTATCCAGTTTTACGTCGGTAATGATCGCCGAAAGGGTCGTATTTTGGCCTCTAACCGATCGCTTGCCCGTTTGGGTCGGATGGGGCGCAAGACTCACTCCGTTTTTCTTGATATCTCCTGACGAGTTTAAAACGACAACGGCAAGCAACTTTCCCCAGGAGTACTCCCCAAAGGCAGCTCCTTGCCCACCCCAATACGGAACACCGATCTTGTTCACTGTCGTTGAAATGCCAGCGCCCGTTCTTCCCATATAAAAAGTATCGGTACTTAAGTGCTTGGTCAGTTCCATACCAAAGGCATTATTTGGATAGACGGTCGGATCGTTAAACGGAAATATCCTCCCCCCATAGTCATAAACAACTGCTCCCGGAACAGATGGAATAAAGTCAAAGTCGGTGGAATGGTCTATATTCTTACGAAACAAAACTTCTCTTACGCCATCCGTTGCCGCAAGACCCATGGTCGAGCCACCGGCAAATACCAGGCCATTAATCCGGTTATCGCCATAGCTTCCTTCTTCGAAAAGGGTGGTTTCCACCGCCGCCACACTCCCCCCTCGGGCATCAAAGTTCACCGCAGCTCCTCTAGGAAAAAACAATAGTGTTGCTCCGGTAGAGCGTGTGGGATCGACAAGGCTTGAAATCTGAACGTCTGGTAGCTGGACCTTTAGCTCAACGACATCCGGAGGCACCAAAACGATACCCACGTCACCCAGTGCTTTTCCACATAAAGAGACCGTAGCAGCGGAAGCCCCGCCGATAAAACCGTATAAAACTATCGAGAATATAAAGAAAATCTTATTCATCCCCCACCCCTTATACTCAAAAAGCAGAGTTGGGGGTGGCGTGTCAACTCCTTTGTGCTCTTGACTCAAAACGACATAGCCTATAGAACCGTTCGCTACATCCAGGGAAGGGTTCCTTCCCTGAACAAGCTTTTCGGAGGTAATACAAATGCTAAAAGTGATCGGTAGCACACTTGCTATATTGGCGATGTTAACCCTCGGCGCGTGTACTAAAACGCTCGAGGAAAAAATGGACTCAGCAAACCAGTCTGTTAATGATACAAACAGAAAGCTCGATGAAGTGAATAAGGGAATTGGCCAAACGAACGGCCACACCAAGGAATTAGGTGACAACCAGGCTTTGCAAACAGCCTACCTGACAGCAATCAACCCCGATTATTCTGAAAACGTACGAACCATGGCTGCAGCTTTCTATCTTCGCCATGCTCCAAGCGACAAAGTGAGAGGCATGGTCGGAACTTTGCTGCCGATCGAAGAGGGGAATATCCGGCATCCGCAACTTGGAAATTTTCCGAACGTGACCGTTACCGAAACAAAGGGCAAAACCTGGGGAACAGACACAAAGATCCCTGTGGTAAACGAAAATCTGTATACGATCCTCGACAAAGCTTCGCGCATTCTCGTCGACGCATTGGCGTCCGAACGGCCTAACGTTTCTGCGGCAGACGAAGAATCGTTCTCAAAGGATGTCCAACGGGCGGTTTTTGTTGCAACCGCTGTATTTGGTGCAAGAGAGCTTGCTCCTTTGGATCCACGTATGCCCGTTCTTGTTGTGAAGGGAGCGCAGAAGCTTTCGGCTGGCCAAATGTCCGAGCGGTTAAAGCCCCTCGCGGATCTGGTCGACCACTTAGCTTCCGGGCAAAGGGAGAATGTTCAGACGAAGCTAAAAACTCTCGTTGCTCAGCGCGGACTTCCAGAAATCAAGTAAAGACATATCTGTCATTGCGAGGAGCCGGAGGCGACGAAGCAATCTCGTCGTTAAATTGCTTCACGTCCCTCCGGAACGCTCGCAATGACGAAGAAGATCCTGAACGTCGGCTGCTTGCTCGCAACCCAAAAACTTTGGGACGGTTTCAACCACTTTTTCATAGCTAAGACCTCGAATAATTTTTCGAGCCCTCAGAATAAAAGCGGGGTTCATGCTAAATTCCGTTAGTCCAAAAGCCAGAAGCATTGGGATCAGCTTAGGGTCACCCGCCATTTCCCCGCACATTGCAACAGAAATACCGGCGTTTTGTGCATTCTTAATGACCAAATGAATGAGTCTTAACACCGCTGGATGAAAAGGATCGTAAAGTGCATTGACCGTTCCATTTAATCTATCAACAGCACATGTGTATTGGATAAGATCATTGGTACCAATGCTGAAAAAATCGACGTATTTCGCAAGAATATCGGAAATCATGGCGGCAGAAGGCACTTCAATCATTACACCGATTTGGATTGAATCGGAATAGGAAATACCCAGATCCCGCAGCTCGCTTTTGGTTTCCTCTAAGATCTTTTTTGCTTCTAATAGCTCGCCCAGAGTCGTGATAAGCGGGAACAATATAGCAAGATTCCCATACACACTTGCTCTCAAAAGTGCTCTTAACTGTGTCTTAAAAACCTCGCGTTCTCTGAGGCAATAACGGATGGCACGGCAACCCAGAAATGGGTTTTCCTCTTTCTCAATGTGTAGATATTCAAGTGCTTTGTCACCACCGATGTCGAGTGTCCGGATCGTAACCGGCCTGGGGCTAAGCGCGGTAAGAATGGCTTTGTAGGATTCAAACTGCTCCTGCTCGGTGGGAGCATGCGTTCGATTCATAAACAAGAATTCAGTTCGGTATAATCCCACTCCCTCGGCGTCGTTTTTTTGAACCAATGCCAGATCATCAACCGTACCGATATTTGCCTCAAGACATACGGTGCGCCCATCCTCAGTGATCGTCGGAAGCCCGATAAATGCTTTCAACTCGTTACGGAGATGTTCCTCAGTCTGTTTGCGTGCACGGTACGTTTCAAGAATGCGCGTATCCGGCTGCACGATCACTTCCCCCAGTTCACCATCGAGCGCAACCAAATCGCCCTCGTGAACCAGTTCCGTGATATTTTGCAGGCCCAGCACAGCAGGAATCTCTAAGGTACGGGCCATAATTGCCGTATGAGAGGTTTTTCCACCCACATCCGTCAGTATTCCGAGTACCTTACGTTTATCCAATGTAGCTGTTTGAGAAGCCGTTAAATCGTGGGCCACCAGCACTACGTCTTCCCGAAGACACGATAGATCGACTGTTTTTTTCCCTTGTAAGTGCCGCAGTATCCGCTGGGCAACCTCGCTCACGTCAGCCGCTCTCTCCCTGAGATATTCATTATCCATGCCTTCAAAGGTGCGGATAAAATAATCAGCCACTTCCGAAAGTGCCGATTCGGCATCCATTTTCTCCGACTCTATTTTGTTTTCCACACCCGAAATAAGCTCCGGGTCCTCGAGCATCAAAAGGTGTGCTTCAAAAATAGCAGCTTTATCGGCGTCTATCTCAGCAAGAACCTGGTTTTTTATTGTACCCAAATCTCGCATGGAGGCTTCAACCGCTGCCCGGAAACGCACCTGCTCAGCCGAAACAGATTGAATGGACCTTCTTTGTACGACAGCACAATCGCGAGGAATCAGCAGGACTTTTCCTAACGCAATACCAGGCGAAGCACTTTTTCCAGAAAGGACCGCCAACTTACGCCTCCGCAACAAATTTGCGCTCAACGAGGCCAACGAGCGCATCAAGAGCTTCTTTTTCGTCTACACCGACAGCTGAAATGGTCACATCTGCGTCTTTATTGAGCCCTAACCCCATCACACTCATGATCGACTTAGCATTCGCCGTTTTCCCATTTGCACGTATCTCTATCACAGACTTAAACTGGGAAGCTTTTTTTACAAGAAAACCGGCAGGCCGGGCGTGCAGACCTTCTTCATTCTTGATCTTTACCGTTTGATCCACACTCCCTCCTTCCTCTAATGGGTCAACTCCACTTCTATGAGTGGCTGCTGTTCACGAACCGCTGAATTTGCGCCAGAAAGAAAATCCATCTTCTTAACCCGCTCCATGTTCGTGATCGTGATGGGGCTGATGATTGACTTGGCTTCTTTAGCTACCAACTTTTTGTCAAACTCAATGAGTTTGTCCCCTGCTTTCACTTTTTGGCCATTGGTAACAAATGCCTTAAAGCCTTTCCCTCCCATCTTCACTGTATCGATGCCAACATGGATAAGAACCTCCAAGCCTTCCGTCGATACAACACCGACAGCGTGATTGGTCCGGAAGAGCTGGGCCACCGTGGCATCAAACGGAGCATAAACAGTCGCAACGTCAGAATTGTCGTCCGGTTCGATTGCAAGACCGTCTCCCATAATTTTCTGAGCAAACGCAGCGTCGGGAACTTTTTCAAGGCTCATTACTTTTCCAGCAAGAGGAGAAATGATGGAGACAGTGCCACGGGCAGTGGATGGGTGAGACGTTGACTGAACAGTCGAAGGTTTAACGGACGATACAGACGATACAGCGGACTCACCCGTTGAAATAATATCCTGAATTTCTTCTTTCAATTTGTCCGATTCAACGCCAAAAACAATTTGGAAATTCCCGCCTCCGGCATCCAGCACACCGGCAGCACCCAACTCTTTCAATCGACTGGAGAGAACCTTTGCCGGATCAAAAGCCGTTAATCGTAAACGCGTAATACAAGCATCCAGCATTTTGATATTCGAAGCTCCACCCAGAGCAGCCAAAATTTCCACCGCCCGCTGGGAGCCTCCAAAGCTGGGTACTGGCGCAGCACTTTCCCCTTCCGTCTCTCGCCCCGGCGTTTTGAGATTTAAAAATCCGATTGCCCAATAGAAAACTCCAAAATAAAGAAGCGCAATCAGAGGGGCAACCGCCACAAAGAGAGAAAAACTGTTCTTTTGATTAAAGTACCCCAGCACATAATCAATGGCCGAAGCGGAAAATGTATAACCCAAATGAACATCAAAAAGCCCGGTCAGGAATCCCGACAAAAAGGCAACCAAGACGTGAAAAATATACAAAATGGGAGCAACAAAAATAAATGAAAATTCGATGGGCTCCGTGATACCGGTAATAATTGAAGTCAGTGCCGCTGAGAGCATCACACCGCCGATAGCTTTTCTTTTCGATAGGGGGGCTCGTAGGTACATCGCATACGCAGCCGCCGGAAGCCCAAACAGCATGATCGGAAACTCAGAAGCCATAAAGCGTCCCGCCGTAGGATCCCCTGCAAAGTACCGGGTAGAATCTCCATGTAGCACCATTCCACTTTGTGTAACAAATTCCCCGAACTGATAAAGGAATGAAGGGTAGTACACATGGTGCAATCCAACGGGTATCAGCAGCCTCTTGCCGGCAGCGTAAAGGGCTGGGCCAAAGTTTGAGTTCATTGCACTCAGACCGATGGCATTGATCTGAGCTTGGATGGGAGGCCAAATAAATCCAAGTAAGACACCCACACCAATCGCCGCTCCCACAGTCACGATGGGTACGAGCCGCTTGCCGGAGAAAAACCCCAAAACAGGGTGGAGCTGCGTTTTGAAAAATCGCTTATACAGACTTGCGGAAACAAGGCCGATAATAATTCCGCCGAAGACACCGGTATCAATGGCAAGCGGTAGGTTGCGGGCAGTTCCGATCACTTTTAGCACGTTAACCAAGGTAAAGTAGCCAGCGACTGAAGCGAGGCCCGCCACCCCTGCGCCTCCCGTGAAACCAATGGCAACACCAATAGCGAAAATCACCGGTAGCTGTTCAAAAATCGCAAGCCCGCCCCTGAAACAGATATCGCCGAACCCGTGCCACAGCGGATGAGTCACGACACCCACCGCATTTTGGGAACCGTTTTGAATGAGTCTTCCTAATGCCACCATCAGCCCGGCTGCAGGAAGCACGGACACAGGCACCATTAGGGACTGGCCAATTTTTTGAAGAACAGCAAAAAAATTGTTAATAATTGTACGCACGTTGCACCCCCCAAACTCTATTTCTCTACCTTCTAACTTAGGACTAGTCACCTCTGAAAAGGGTCATCTTTCGTTTTCCGAAGAGGTCTCCGCCCCGTGAGCTTTGCTCACGGGGCGGAGACCTCTACGACACGCCGCGAGCATGGTGGAGGCTTACGCTACTCTCGCATGTTTGCGGCTGTGTAGACGGTACGCTATACTGTATATGTGGATCGCCCGTTCAAAGTCGGCGCAATGATGTTGGTCATTTTTCTGACTGCTTCATGCGCACACTTTTCCAATAAGGATCAGGCAAAGGAAAAGGCTAAGTTATATCTTCAAATGGCTGTTGACCAACTGTCCGGTCGTGAATTTGCAAAAGCCATTGATTCAACCCACGAAGCTCTGAAATTTGATCCTTCAATGGCCGCTGGATACAACCATCTTGCTCTCATCTATATGGAAACAAAGCGTTATCAAAAGAGCGAGGAAGCCTTTCGTAAGGCGTTAGAATTGCAACCCGATTATCCCGAAGTATTCAATAACCTTGGCGTGCTAATGAACCGGCTGGAACGTTACAAAGAAGCCATCACATGCTTTGAAAAAGCACTTACAAATGAGCGGTATTTGACGCCTGAAAATGCCCTCACCAACATGGG
>JACQOU010000242.1 GCA_016207775.1 Deltaproteobacteria bacterium | reverse complement strand
GCATGGTCCAGGCGTTGGAGGTACCCGGGAATTGGGTTTTATCGTGCATTTCACTAACCAGCTCTTCCCAACTCATGAACCGTGGCCAGAAATAAGTGAAAGGCCACTGCAAAAACCTAGGCAAAAATGAGTACCAGCGCTTAACTTCCCGCCACTGTCGCTGAGGCTTTAAGACAACCGTTGTTTCCATCATCGAAAAAGGAGCCGGATCCGTGGAAGTCTCAGCCCGTCCCGCCTTCCCAAAGACCCGCTCCACTTCGGGAAACGACTTGAGGACGGTGTCTTGGCGCTGCAAGAGATCCTGGGCGGAACTGACCGAAATACCTGGCATCGTCGTTGGCATGTAAAGAATCGTGCCTTCATTAAGGGGAGGCATGAACTCAGAGCCCAAACGAAAATAGACCGGGACGGTGAGAAGCATCACAATGACGGCGGCAAAAACAACTTTAATTCTATGATCGACAACCCAATGGACAACAGGGCCATAGTACTTGAAGAAAAATCGGCTAATGGGATGCTCATCCTCGCTGTACATTTTGCCCACCAGCACCGCGTTTCTTATTTTAGATAACCACATCGGTCTAAAATGTTTGACGGAAAAAGAAGTGAGAAATACCCGAATCGCCGGATCAAGCGTAATACTGAGAATGGCAGCCACAAACATGGACAGGTTTTTTGTATAGGCAAGCGGCTTAAAAAGACGCCCTTCCTGGGCTTCAAGGGCGAAAATGGGAATAAAGGACACAGCGATAACCAAGAGTGAGTAGAAACTGGCGGGCCCCACTTCTTTGATGGCGGATATAATGACCTCACGAACATCCCCCTTCTCTCCGTTTCGCTCCCAATCCTCCAGATGTTTATGAGCATTTTCGACGACAATAATAGCGGCATCCACCATGGCACCGATGGCAATCGCGATGCCACCAAGGCTCATGATATTTGCCGACACACCCATCAGCCGCATAGGGATAAAGCTGATGAGAACGGCAAGGGGAAGCGTCACAATGGGAATCGTCGCACTGGGGATATGGAGCAGGAAGATGAGAATCACCAGACTGACTACAATCATTTCAAGCGTAAGTTCATGCTTTAATGTACCGATGGCTCTATGAACCAGATCCGAACGATCATAAGTGGTCAGCAGCTCTACCCCATTTGGCAGAGACGGTCTTATTTCATCTATTTTTTTTCTGACTGCGTCGATAACATCACTGGCATTTTCACCGAATCGCATCACGATAATACCGCCGACCACGTCTCCTTCACCATCCAAATCGGATATTCCTCTTCGAATCTCAGGTCCGGTGGTTACTTTCCCAACGTTTTTTACATAAATTGGGGTCCCATTTTGATCACCTACGACGATATTTTCTATATCCTGTATGTTCTTGGCATATCCACGACCGCGCACCATGTACTCCGCGCCCGAAACTTCCAAAAGACGGGCACCCACATCGTTATTGCCATCCTTGATGGCTTCCATCACTCTCTGAATGGGAATCCTGTAAGCAAGCAGCGCAGTAGGATTTAGCTGTACCTGGTATTGTTTTTGAAAGCCCCCAATGGAGGCAACCTCCGCTACTCCGGGAACAGATTGCAAATAGTATCTCAGATACCAATCCTGCAAAGTGCGAAGTTCCGCAAGCGAATGATTACCCGACTTATCGACTAGAGCGTACTGATAAACCCACCCTACTCCCGTTGCATCGGGTCCCAATTCGGTACGAACGCCCTCCGGTAATTGGGGAGTAATCTTTGAAAGATATTCCAGCGTTCTTGAGCGTGCCCAATAAATATCGGTTCCATCTTGGAAAATGACATAAACGTAGGAAAAACCAAAATCAGAAAATCCACGAATATCTTTTACTTTCGGAGCACCTAACATTGAACTGATAATCGGGTAGGTAACCTGGTCCTCAATAATGTCGGGGCTTCTATCCCATCGTGAATAAATGATGACCTGCGTATCGGAAAGATCGGGAATCGCATCCACCGGAATATTTTTTAGACAGTACCAACCACCGATTGCTGCAACAGCCACAAAAAGAAGCACAAGAAATCGGTTTCGTGCTGAGTAATCAATGATTCGTTCGATCATGAAAGCCCCCTTTTGGTTCCCCTCACATACACATCTACTCCCCCCTTAGTTACATACACATCTTCATCGCTTCATCCCAGCGCTGTCCTTGGGGACAGGATGGCGCTGATTTCTTATCAGCAGTCCCCTCTGCTCCCATCAACACGCCTTTAAGCCTGGATTCAGAATCAATAAGAAAATTCGCGCTTGTCACAATTTTTTCCCCCTCCTTCACGCCGCTCGCTAGCGCTACTTCACTGCCCACATGAAACTTGAGCGTGACAAGTCTTGGCTCAAATTTGCCCTGCTCATCCGCTACAAACACCCAGGCTTGTTTTCCGGTATCAAATAGCGCATCAAACGGAACGGTTATTTGTTCACCCAGCGGGGCTAAAATATTTACATCGACGTAGGATTCCGGCCTGAGAAGGGAACGAACATCACTCACAAGAATTCTCGCCTTGGCTGTTCGTGTCGCGGGGTTGATGATGCGATCGATCGAAACCACTTTTCCAGCCACCACCTGCCCCCCCAGAAACCTTGCAGTGATCTCGGCGGACAGTCCGGAACGCACCAAAGGAAGATCCATTTCAAAAATTTCCGCATAGACCCAAGCCGAACCGCCGGTTTTTAAAAGTAATCTGGCATCGTTAAAATCCTGGGCTGCAAGATTTTTAATCTGTGAATCAGAAAGCCCCAAAATTTTAAGGCGCAACTTTGCGGAATCAAGCATTCGCTCGGCTGATTGTTTGACATCAGCCAAGGGCGAATTCTTGACACTTTCCACTTGCTTTATCGCCTCAATGTACTCATTTTGAGCCGCGTAAAGCTCCGGATCAAAGGCAAGCCTTCCCGCTG
>JACQOU010000241.1 GCA_016207775.1 Deltaproteobacteria bacterium | reverse complement strand
GGCCTGAGTTGGTCGAGGCTTCCGCTTTTTGTTTGGACTCATTACGCGACCAGCTTCATCTTTGTTATTGGCACACCGGTAATCGCCATGACGCTTGTGCTGGTGGGTATTGAACGTGTTTGGGGCTTGGGGATATTCGACCCTAAGCTCGGGGGAGATCCTCTGCTATTCCAGCACTTGTTTTGGTTTTACTCTCATCCGGCGGTCTACATTATGATTCTTCCGGCGATGGGAGTGGTGAGTGAGATCATTTGTTGCTTTTCCAGACAGCGATTGTACGGATATAAATTTGTCGCTTTAGCAACCTTTGGAATTGCTGTGATTGGTTTTTTGGTGTGGGGCCATCACATGTTTGTATCGGGGCAGTCCGTCTACGCCAGTCTCATTTTTTCAGCTTTAAGCTTCCTGGTGGCCATTCCCTCTGCGGTCAAAGTGTTCAATTGGACGGCTACCCTGTTTAAAGGCTCCGTTTCTTTCAGCGCACCCATGCTCTTTGCGGTGGGCTTTATCGGACTTTTTACTGTGGGTGGATTAACGGGGATATTTCTTGCAACCTTGGCGACTGATGTGCACCTTCACGATACGTATTTTGTCATTGCCCACTTTCATTACATTATGGTGGGAGGTGCGGTAACGGCTTACCTTGGGGGAATCCATTTTTGGTGGCCCAAAATCACAGGGCGCATGTATCCGGAAATCTGGGCAAAGATCGCTGCCGTGTTGCTCTTTGTGGGTTTTAATCTGACTTTTTTTCCGCAATTTCTGTTAGGGTTTCATGGAATGCCCAGAAGGTACCATGCGTATCCGGGAGAGTTTCAGGTTTTGAACGTTATGTCCTCTGCCGGGGCGACGATATTGGCAATCGCGTATGTTGCTCCACTGGTTTATTTATTATGGTCATTGAAATACGGAAAGATTGCGCCAGCCAATCCATGGAATGCGACGGGTTTGGAATGGAAAACTGAGTCCCCCCCACCCATGCATAATTTTGAAACCATGCCTCAGGTTACTGAGGAAGCCTATGCCTATCATGGCAGTGAGCCAATACCCAGGACTGAAACATGAACTCAGAAGGTGGAGAAATAGGGATCCTTGCGCCTCAATTCGATACGCTCAAGCAACAAAATGAGGCGTCTGTTTTGGGAATGTGGATATTTCTGGTAACTGAAATCATGTTTTTTGGCGCTTTGTTTTCAGGTTACGCGGTTTACCGCTTTATGTATCCAGTCACATTCATTGAATCGAGTCATCTGCTGAATGTTGGTTTTGGAAGCGTCAACACCGGCATCCTGCTTACGAGCAGCCTGACAATGGTTCTAGCCGTTTATTTTGCGCAAAGAGGAAGAAATAGGGAAGTGTGTTTGCTTCTTTTGCTGACTGCTCTGCTGGGACTGGTGTTCCTGGAGATCAAAGCGTTTGAATGGGTTCACGATTTTAAAGAAGGTCTTGTCCCAGGAAAATATTTTTCGTTTCCGGGCGCGAATGCCAAACAGGTTCAGCTCTTTTTTTGTCTGTATTTCATCATGACGGGTGTGCATGGGCTTCATGTTCTTATCGGAGTCTGCTTGATGCTATGGCTTGCTTTTCTGGTTTATCGAAGGAAATGTTCTGGGAATAACTATATGAAAGTTGAACTGTCGGGATTGTACTGGCATTTTGTAGACGTCATCTGGATTTTCTTATTCCCGCTATTCTACCTGATAGGGGGTTCAGTATGACAATCGTTGAAGGGACCTCTATAAGAACATACCTCCATGTATTTGCAGCCTTGCTGCTTCTTCTTTTCATTTCAGTTGCAGTAGCGCAAATTAATTTAGGCCTTATGAATTTGGCAGTGGCGCTGTTGATTGCAGCGGCAAAAGCGGCCTTGGTGATATGGTACTTTATGCACGTAAGAGTGAGCCCCCGGTTGGTGCTCGTTGCGATCGGTGCCGCTGTTTTTATGCTGACTATTGCGTTTATCCTCACAATGACTGACTACGTAACCCGCGCGTAAAACGTTGCTACCAACCTACAATCACTCATGGGACAATGCTCTCACAGTCAAAGTAGCTGGGATTCATTTTGTATAGAGTATAATCAAGAACATGATGAAATCGGTGGCAGAATGGGTGAACCAGGTTAAAGGGATATTCTTGAATCGGTAATACTGAATTCCAAGAGCGGTTCCAAATAAAAAGGTCAAAAAAACTCCTGTGTAACCCGCTGGGAAGCCTCCCTTATAGTGTAAGAAACCGAAGGCGATGGCAGTAAGTAAAATGGCTGATGTCGCTGAACAGGTGCGCAACAGTCCTTCCATTAGAATAAACCGATACACCAACTCTTCGAGAAACCCATTAACGGCAGCAATACCGAAAATAGCAATAGGAGTAAGCCACAATGGCATTGCTGGTAGAGGAAATTGTTTCGCGACTTGTGGATGTGATTGGTAATAAAAAATCAAGACTGGAAGAGAAATGAGTAAGATAAGGACTGAAGAAAAAAGCTCTGCTGCGCTTAAGTGGTTCTTCCACGAACCAGTCATACGCAAGCCAATGGTCAATTTCAGCAGTATCCATAATGCGGTTGCCGCGAAAATCATACCCATGGGCCAAAATGCAAAAATGGATATATGGCCCGCGTTGCGCACTGCCAGCACCAAGCAAAGCACTCCGATAGGCGCAGTAAATTGTTTGATTTTGCAGACTGCGAACAGGATCAGGAGCGTGACAGTGTATCCCAAAGCAATCCAGGGACTTTGCCAGACGTAGGACATCCAAAATGCGGGTAAGGCCAATACGCTCAATAAAACGGGCTGTGTTTGTTGTTTAGCCCAGGATGCGGTTGCCGTGGATTGCATTTACAATTAGATGCCACCAGCTGTTTCGCAAATAAAAAGTGCGGTGACTGGCATAAGCTCTGAACCTTCAGCGGGTTTTAGTGTCAAACGATGTTTCTCGACGAAGGTTTCGCCGCCTTGGACCTGAGTATTCCAACTGTGCAGAGTCAGGTGCCGTGTCGTTAGGTCGCCTTTTTCTGTGTCGGGTACAACGACAGTCTTTTCCTGGTTAGGGAGTTCCTTCATTTTAAAAGTCAACACATCCATGTTTCCAACCAAGGTGGCGGGTTTGTCGCGAAACGTCCATTCCTCTGTTCCTTTTGTCATGCCGACGCTCCAAAACCGTTTATGCGTCACTCGGTTGTCGACGCTGGTGCATTTGAGCGACCGATAGCCTGCTTGTGCAGAGGTTGCGATTACCGCAAGGATGGCAATTGAGCTTAAAAGAATGTGTTTCATGTAATCCCCTTTCGTTACATAGCCACTGTCTTGTAGTCAGGCGCGATATAAAGTCAAGCAATTCCTGTGCCGTTCGTTTGCCTGAGGTTCTGTTGTTACAGCGGGCGCATTTTGGTTCCGTCGGTTCAAAGTGGGTCAAGCAAAATCAGGTGCTTGGTTTTGTGGGAGCGTTTACATTTGAGTGTCCTCATTATTTGGGATAGGGTTATTTACTTGGTACAAAAACGGAGGGACGCATGATTGGAATTATCGGTGGGACGGGTCTTTATCAGCTTGAAGGTCTTTCGGAGATACAAAGCCATTCCGTTGATACGCCGTTTGGTAGCCCCTCTTCAAAGGTCGTGGTGGGGCGTATTGGAGGTACCTCGGTTGCTTTTCTCGCTCGGCATGGCATTCATCACAAAATCCTGCCGACTGAAATTAATTATCGTGCAAACATTTGGGCACTGAAGACCCTCGGCGTTAGACAAATTGTCAGCGTTTCTGCGGTGGGAAGTCTGCAGGCAGAAATTAAGCCGGGTGATTTAGCGATGGCCTCTCAATATATTGACTTTACCAAAGGAAAAAGAAACCACACATTTTTTGGCGAAGGGATTGTGGCACATATTTCTACGGCACGTCCTTCCTGTCCGACGTTAAGCCATTGGATCGATCAGAGTGCTCGCACGGTCGATACCCTTGTTCACAAGGATAAAACGTACGTCTGTGTTGAAGGTCCTCGACTGGGAACCCGGGCGGAGAGCGAATATTTGCGCATATGCAAGGCGGATGTTGTCGGCATGACGAATGTTCCGGAGGTCTTTTTAGCCCGTGAGGCCCAACTTTGCTACTGTACGCTTGCCGTGGCAACGGACTATGATTGCTGGCACGAAGATCCGAATATGCATGTATCGGTTGACCAAATCATGGCACTGTATAAGCAAAACCTCGGCAGGGTCCAAACATTGATCAAGGAACTGGTAAAGCAGCAGCCCAGTGGCAAGCAGGATTGCAGTTGTCATCACGCCTTGGAAAACGCCGTGGTTTCCCCCGATAATGATTTACCACCAGACAAGAGAAAAATGCTGGCGTTTCTAAAGAGCTAACCTCGGCGTCTTCCTTAGGGCTCGCGCAGGGTTGGGATACTTACTGCTTTTTCAGCTCACCTTTAACCGTAAAGCCGTCGTTACCTTTCACATGGGTTTCTTCATAGGCAACGGTATCTTCAGAGAGGCGTTTAACCTGGTAAGTATGGTCGATTTCCTGATCGGTCCATTCAACGTAGATTGAATGTTCATCAATGCGCCCAACGGGATAACCGTTCCATAGGAGAGTATTATTCATTATTGCGAGTTCCAGGGGATCAAAATCCATGCTGCCGGGACCACATTGCCAGCCACCGTCACTCAATTTTAACTGGGACGTTGTTTGATCCACTTCGCAGAATATCTTGCTG
>JACQOU010000239.1 GCA_016207775.1 Deltaproteobacteria bacterium | reverse complement strand
TCACACCATAAGATGATGCATCTTTCAGCGCATGGACTATACGAACAGGCTATTAAGCCCTCAAAAGAAGGTCTCTCGGCTACCGAAATATGACGTATTTCAGACTAAAAATGATGCAGGTCTGTGGCTATCTCAACTCCCGTTATATTTCGTGGAGTAATCACGTACATGCACAAAAAAGATAGAGACGCCCCTCGGTGGCAAGGATTTTGACAGCCTAGGTGTGCCTGCATACACACGAAAAACTGGCTTGAGGGGTGAAATGGTTGCGAACAAGACGAGTGTTTCCGAGTTACGATTTGTTCGTGCCTCTGACGTCTGTACGGAAAGCGAAATAAAATTGGGACCTTCACTGTATTGTCCACTGAATGTAGACAGCCTGTCTTCGGCTTGGTGCAGACGGAATAGTAATTGCATTTATTGGTGGGTAACCGGGGGGAGTGTAATGCGCATTCAAAGCCAGTTATTGATCTTGGCAGTTTTTGTCTTGCATTTTTCATCGGAAGCGCAAGCTCGAAGGTTTGGGCGTGCCCGGTGGCAAGGATCCGACGACTCAGGTCAAAGCGTCCAGCATGTGCAGAGCGAACCACAACCTCCCGCAAGTGAGCCAGTGATCGAAAGGCCAACGTCCAGCACACAAGCCCAAGAGCAACAATTGCCCAGTACACAAGCGCCAGAGCAGCCATTGCCCAGCACACCAGTCGAACAGCCATCACCGATAGTCGAGCGTTCTGTTGCGGAACCTGAGCCACCGGCTGCACCGTCACCGAAAGAATGTGGCAAGAGAAAGGCAAAAGTATACGGTTTTTCTTCCAATAATAAACAATCTTTGTCCGGAAGCGCAGACGAGGTCGGAACAAACAAGGATCCGGTGAGATTCATTTTTGTCATGAACGAAGCGAATCAACCGGAAACGATTCAAGTGACCGAAAATCCTCCTTACAGTTTCGATTTTCCGAAACTACACACTCCACTATCTATCCAGGACAAAGAATATGAAAACGTGAAAGCTTTTCCCGCGTTGCAGGTGGGAGATACGATTGAATGGAATTCGCCACCGGCAGGAGAGCTGGGAGTTTGCTCAATCGGTATCCAGGATGCAAAACTCGTTCAAGCCGGAGAAGAACGGTTGCGACGGTATCAGGATTTACGGACCAAGAACAAGCGCACTCTGGATCAGATTACTGACTTAATAAACAAAGGGCGCTCCTATGGAACAGATGGAAAAGAGTACTATGAATTCGCCCGTAAGTATTTCATGGAACTTTCCAGGAACAAGCCCACTGCAGAAGAACTGAGCCGCGCCCGGGACCTATTTTCCGACGCTGAAGCACCCTTGAGTCTTGCAAGACTCGCCGACCGCTATGAGGTAGAGCGCTTGGCGGCAGCGAGTGGTAAGACAGTCGATAAAATCTATTCAATGAATAAGCGCGAGCTGTTGAACCTGGCCAAGGCGACCATTGCGAAAGGCAAAATGGATGCGCACGAAGATATGTTTGTTCTCGATTTATTGAGACGAGAAGGGGCTGCCAAAAACGGCGAGTATGACGATCTGATGAAGGATATGGTTAGGAAAGCAGTTACAGTTGCCCAAAAAGACGAAAGTAATGAAAATCTTCGTGCACTGGATATAAAGATGAGCAGACTGTCCACCTTGACCCCCAACGCTGAGAATATCCGTTTTCTGGGTGGGCTCCTAGGGGAAATTAAGCCGTTTTTTGACGTACAGGCTGCGCAGTCTGGAATTCAGTACGATCTTAATCGAAAATGGGAAGAGATGCGGGGGCTAGTCGTAGATTTCGTCGAAACAATCGAGAGAAAGCAGTCAGCTTTGTCGTACGGTGTTAGGCTGTAGAAGACTTGTTTAGGCGATTTGCTCTCGAATATTGACGACTATATTTCTTTTCCGAAGTTCATCAAACAGCGCTAAGGGTGGGACTGCCAACTCGGATGCAAAAGCACCTTTGGCTTTGATTACCCCGCTTCCGATCATCTGTGCAACGATGGAAGCTGTGAATGCTGTTCCTCTCGCCATCGCCGTCATCTCGGTTTTCTTGTCGTAGAGGTCCAGAACTTCCAATACGATTTGCTTGCGCTGTTGTGCCTGCGAGCCAGTTACGGTCACTTTCATATAGTAAAGATCTTCTCGGTCAGTTGTTTCAAGGCTCTGACGAAGAATTTCACGAGTGATGTCCCAAGGTATGATCTGCAGGCCGCTCACATTGACCGGCTGCTTGTTGAGAAAACCTGCATCCCTGAGAATTTTCATAAAAGCAAAATGGCCGGGATACCGGATAATCTTGGTATCCATGTTACGGACTTTGTTTTTATAACTCCAAGGTAAAGTCGATAGCATGCTGGCTCCATGGGCTGCTTCGCACCTGCCAAAAGGTTCAGGAAGGGTTATTTCTTCCACTTCGGACAGTGCCTCGACTTCTACTCGTTTGAAATCTCTCACGGCATAGGTGGTGCCCGAGTACTCATTGAGAACTACATCAAATGAAAAAACGATAAGATAATTAAGCGGGGGCTTTGGGCGCTGGGGTAATCCTCCATCCCGAATTTCCACGCTATCTACGATGTCCAGTCGCTCAATGCCATAAGCGGCGGCAACATTGGTGAGTCCTGGCCCTACACCGCAATCGGGGATAATCGTAACCCCAGCCGCTTTGGCGTCCGAATCCAGTTCCAATTCTTTAAGCGCCACGGATGTCTCGCCACCCAAGTCCACAAAACTGGCCTTAGCCGCAATACAAGCATTGGCGATGTTGAAATTCAGCTCGTAGGGAACGGCTCCCACGACGACATCCATCCCGGTGGCTGCTTGCGCGACTGCGTTGCAGTCCGAGGCGCTGAGTACGGCTGTGCAAATCTTATCGGAATTGAGCCACCGTTTAGTTTTTTCAACCCGATCTCTCGAAGCGTCCGCAAGAACCACCCGTCCAACCTGTGGATTACGAATTAAGTCGTAGGCGGCAGCCTGCCCTTGCATTCCAGAACCAATCACTAAGAATTTCATGAGCTATAACTAAGAACAATTCGGCAATAGCGCAAGCCAAAACAGTGACTCTGCATTTACGCTTGATTCCACCTAACGGGTTCGCAAAGCGGCAATGGAGACAGTGACACCCAAGGCTTTCTGAGATAAGCCCATATCGTCGAGCGAGAGAGGTATATGTTGCGGCTCTGGTTGGCGATAGTACCCGTGGTTTGCTGTTCAGCTTTTTCATTTGAACAAGTCCTTTGTCCGAAAGTTGTTTTTGAGACGGACGAAAAACTCAGTTTTAACAGCACTGAAACCCACTTGTTGTGTGGGGACAAAAATTCGGAAGCCTGGCGGACTATCCCGAGCTGGCAGGCGCAATTTTTTCTAAAAAGTTTTCTACAAGATAGGGGCTACTACCGAAGTGTTTATAGGACGGACAAGGATCGATTGCACGTATCGGTTGGATTGCCGAGCCACGTCACTGACATAAAAGTGCATGGCGCGCAGGAAACCGCTCTCGAAGTGAAAAAGAAGAGGGACCTCATAGGCAGGCGTTTAACTCCCAGTGTGCTCACGGAGATCGAAAAGTGGGTGATCGAGGAATTACAGGCGATGGGTTATGCCTGTTCAAAAGCCCAGTCTGTAGCCGACCATTCGACAGGCGCGATTGCGGTCGAGGTTACGCTCGGCAAGAAACTTGCGCTATTGTCTGTTCAAGAAGATCCGGTGGAAGGGCTCAGGCCAGGTACATTAAGGCGGTATGATGCGTTTCGTATTGGAGAGGGATTTAATAGCAGACTGCTAAAGATTACTGAAAATAGGATCGTCAGTCAGGGGGTAGTGGGAAGCGTATATTTTGTGCCCGTTTGCAGTGGGCAGAGAGCGGCGGTTGGGCAGGGAGCGGCGGTTGCCCAGAAGGTGGTGGCGGGGCGAGCTCGGTCGGTATCCATCGCGTTGGGAGCGAATACTGAGTTGGGTCCGCTGACCCGGGTTCTGTGGAGACATGCAAGACTGGGTGCCAATGCCTCTTCCATTGTGGCGACGGCTCGGGCATCTATCATCAGGCAGCAACTGGATGTGAATTCGGACTGGTATTTTCTTCCTTATCCCTCACGCTGGTTTATTAGGCCGCACGCGCTGATTGCCCACGAAAATGGTGAACAGTATCAAAGTGTGAGCCTTCGTTTTGGGTTAGGTGTTGCTCGAACATGGGATTTGACAGGTTGGAGTGTGCGCTTGTTCACAGGTCCCGGTTTTGAACTCATTCGCACTCTGCGGGGGGGCGGTTTGCCGCTATCTCACTCGCTGTTGTTACAAAGTCAGCTGGGTGTGACCACGCATTCATTTGAATATTACCAAGCTAGCCCGCGCACGGGTTCCCAATGGATTTTATCCGCTCAAACAAATCACAGAGATTTCCTCTCCGCGTTTACGGCGCACAAAGTGAGTCTTCAGGGGCAGGTGCTTTGGAACTTCAAAGACTTTGCTCCCCCACTTTGGGTGATTGGCCTGCGCGCAGGAGCGACTGTTACCCTGACCCCTGAGCAAACCGGGCCAGATTCTCCGCTGCCTCTGCCTTACAGAAATTTTTTGGGTGGTTCAGGAAATTTGAGGGGGTTTGGCAGGAACGAACTTCCGGAGGGCGGTGCATTTAAGGCGACATCCGTTTATCTGGGCTGGGAGTCGCGATTTGGGTTTTTCTATAAACTCAAGCTTGAGCCGCTGGTTTTCTTCGATGCCGGGATGTTGGGAAGCGCCTCTTTCTCTCTGGAAGAGCCGGCCTTTTTTTCCACGGGTACTGGGTTGAGATGGGAGTCTCCCATCGGTGTGTTGCGCACAACCTTTGCAAGAGGTTTTCTCAGTAGAAAGTCTGCCGACACAGAAAAACTTTCTCATTGGCAGTTTTATTTAAGCTTGGGAGAAGAGTTTTGAAGCGGATATTAAAAAGTTTCAAAATCGTTTTATTCAGTCTTCTATCCCTCGCCGGTTTGATTGCGTTGGCTATCCTCATCCTTTGGGAATGGCCATCACTGATCCTCAATGCCCACGCTCTATCCTGGGCTAAGCATTTTGTTGCAAAACAAGGAGTGGATCTACGCTGGAGCAGTGCGGACATCAAAGTATCAAAACCGCGCTTTTTCGTTCGTTCACTTGAGTTTGAAGCCGCTCAATTCTGCTTGAAGGAAACAGGCACGGCAGTTTGTTTTAACCCCGTCCGCATTGGTGTTTCGATTAGGTTATCGTGGCGGGGGTTAGAAATTCTCTCCCTCGGGCCCATTGTTCTGCAGGATGGGAAAATTCGCATCGTAAATGCTCGAGAGCCAAAAACGGATAAAAAGACGGACGGTGATAGTTTCAGCCTGCCTGCGATTCCTTCCTGGTTGTCGGCCCTTCGAATTTCAGATGTGGAAGTGACGGTTTCCAGTTTTTCTTACGTAAGTGCGCCCACAACGGTGATGGGTCAGCTTGCACTGCGAGGTTCAGGGTGGAGCTACCGGCTGAATGGAAAGGGAAAAGTGTTGGAAGTGGAAAAGCCAGTGGTGGTTTTTTCCGCTGCAGCCCAAGCAAATCTGCATCGAGAAAACACATTTGCTGCGTGGCAGGGGAAAGTTTCAGCGGATGCAATTTTCACGGGTGGTCGAAAGCTTTCAGCAACCGCTCAGTTACACCCTCCCGTTGCTGGGCAGTATCCCTATGAACTGAATGTTCGTTATCGGGCAAAAGGAGAGCGTGGCGATCTTGGCTTGAGCGGTCGTGCGACTGGTTTCCAGACAACGGGTCAAATACTGGGTCGATTCAGACGGCCGGGTCCCTTTTTCTCTTCGCTCCGAATCAATCGATGCCACTATGACATTAGACTGCCGAGTGCACAGCCGATTAAGCTGGATTGGACCTGTCAGATTGATGCTCAAAATTTCCTGCCTGGCAGATTGCAAAAGATAAGCTCCATCATTCCCGCATCCATAGGAATCATGGTTGAGGGGCAGGTCATGTTGCCTACGGAAGGGCAGGGTGAGCCCCAGGGAGTGATCGATATCGGGTTAAACCCTTTGGACACCAAGGCCTTTCAGTGGAACGGAAACATCCACGTAAAAGTCGAAGGAGCGGATCCCCTTTCTTATCCAGTGGATTTACGGATCCGGTTGGAGATTCAGCGGTTCGATTCTCTTGTCGACGCTTTGAAAGGCTCCGTCATTGAGATTGCTGCCCCTTTCAATGCACTTAAGGGCAACCTCTTTCTTGAGGTCAGAGGTGAGGGAAATCTTAGGAATAAAATCGAAGTTCTACCCATTAAGCTCAGCACTCGCCTTTCTTCCCCCAAGCAGCGTTTTCATTTGGATGGCGAAGGGAGATTGTCGATTGCGCAAGGTGCTTCGGGTATTGAACCGGAACTTGCGTTGGACGTTGTGCTTTCAGATATTCAAATACAGTTGCCAAAATTGGGATGGCAGGGCTTACCTCGTTTGGTTCCCGACACGCGCATTAAAGACAATATCAAGCCTGTCAGACAGCCATCGAGTATTCAAGAAGAAGGACTTTTCTACCGGGTTCGGATTGAAACACCTCACTCTCGTCCCATTCGAATCGCTTCACCTCTTTTTGTGGGAGCGGTTCCATTAAGCATGAGCCTTCTTGTTCAGAATGACGGAATAGCCGGCCGAGTTATGGTGAAAGATTTTTCTACTACTTTGTTCGGGCGAAAAGCTTCTGTTGAGAAATTTGAAGTCAGTCTCGTTCCTCCTGATCAAAACCAAGTCGATGGAGCCATTCGGGTTGATTATATCGATTACAAAATCCGAATTTTAATCATGGGTAATCTTGAGCAACCTGTGATGAAGTTAACGAGCGAGCCTTACCTTTCTGAAAATGACATTGTTTCGGTCCTTCTTTTTGGTCGGCCATTGAATGAATTGACTCCGGAGCAGGGGCAGTCGGTCGGAGGGATGAGGGCTGCCGTAGCTAGCGGAGCTATTGGGTTTTTATCTTTGTATGCCTTGGCATCCACCCCTATTGAACAGATTAGTTATGATCCGGAAAGGCAACTATTTTCCGCTAAAATAAAGTTATCAGAAGGAGTCTCTGTGGATCTGGGAACGGATTGGAAACAATTGCAGCGTCTGGGAGTTAAGAAAAGTCTGGGTTCAGGGTGGGCGATTCGAACTGAAGTGGAAGATCCCCTGGTGGCAGCTGACCGGTCGGTGTCGAGCTTCTTGGAATGGTCCAGACAATACTAGTGTGTTATACAAACCAGATGCGCAAAAACGAATTGGCCCATCATCATAATTATCTGCTCGACGATTACTTGATTTCAGAAAATGAGCGCCGGACGCTAACGGTAGTCTTCGTTACTGCAATGACAATGCTCATCGAAATCATCGCGGGCTACCTGACGGGATCGATGGCGCTTTTGGCAGACGGTTGGCATATGGCCTCGCACGCAGGTGCTCTGGCCATCAGTTATTTTGCATACAAGCTAGCCCGCTCTGAGAAGCTAACGCTCAAGTTCTCTTTTGGAGCCGGCAAGTTCATCCCCCTGGGCGGCTATACAAGTGCCATTGTGCTTGCGCTCATTGCACTGTGGATGGCGGGGCAATCGGTGAGTAGGCTGCTAAATCCCGTACCCATCTATTTTGATGAAGCGCTCGTTGTCTGCACTGTGGGGTTGATCGTGAACATCCTGTGTGCGCGTGTTCTTTCAGCTCATCATGAAGAGGAACAAGGCCACGGCCACGTTCATGACCACAACCTGAGAAGCGCTTACTTCCATGTTTTAGCAGACGCTTTTACATCCATTCTGGCCTTGGTTGCGCTATTATTTGGCAAATTTTACCGTGTGGTTTGGCTGGATCCCCTCATGGGCCTTGTCGGTTCTGCGCTGATTCTTCGCTGGGCCTATTTGCTGTGTAAAGAGACGGTGTGGGAGCTTTTGGATGGGCATGCCAAAGCCATTAATCAAAACGAGATTCGGCAAGCCATCACTAAGACCGGAGCTACCGTAAGCGACCTTCATGTTTGGAGAATTGCTCCCAGTGCTTATGCCTGTGAAGTGGTAGTCTGCTCGAAGCAAAAGCGCGGGACTGCTTACTACCGCGAACTTTTGTTGCGAGTGCATCCCTTCGGTCATCTAACCATTGAAGAAATCGAGCAATCTTAAGTAGTTTTCATTTTGCGTCAAAATTCACATTTTCTTTTTGATGCTTGCCCGGTTTACTCCCGTTAGCGTAGTTCGTCCAAGGTTATAGGTGCTTTCGCAGTTGATATTCCCAATAGCGTTTGGAATGCTGCCATTGGGGTGTTGCGTCTGTTAAACCGAAACACGTACTC
>JACQOU010000238.1 GCA_016207775.1 Deltaproteobacteria bacterium | reverse complement strand
GTTCTGTACAGAGTAAAACATCCTTAGGATATCAAAAGCAGTCGTTTCCAAACATTACAGACGGATTACGAAATCGTAATCTTAACTGTGGTTACGATAATAGAGGAGCCGACTTGCCCGGAAAAGAAAGGCTAACCAGGGTACCCACTCCAACTTTACTCTCAATGTGGACATTTCCACCGTGGATTAATGCAATGCTTTTTACGATTGCAAGGCCTAAGCCGCATCCTCCCGAACCCTTGGTCCTTGACGCATCGACACGGTAAAATCTATCAAAGAGATGTGGGAGATGCTCAGGAGCAATGCCTTCGCCTGAATCTTTTACCCGGATCTGTACTTCATTGTCTTCTTGGACAGCGGAGATTTGAATTCGCCCAAGCGAACCTGTTTTATTGATGGCATTAGAAATAATATTACCAACAGCCCGCTGAAAAAGCGTTCTTTCTCCAGCAATAACAAGATCGTTATTGGCATCTAAGGTGCAGGCAATCCCTTTCTCTGTTGCGGCTGGTTCGTAAAACTCAAGTACTGTCTTAAGCTCCTTCCACACGCTGATTTGCTCTTTCTGTAACTCAATTTGGTGGTGATCGGCACGAGCCAGGAATAGTAACGAGTCAATGATTCTTGATATTCGGCTGCATTCTTCCAGAGAGGATCCAATGGCTTCCTTGTAGTATTCTGCTGAACGTTCCTTTCCAAGTGCCAGTTGAAGTTCGCCCGAGATATTGTTGATAGGGGTCCTCAGTTCATGGGCTATATCAGCCGAAAAGCGCCGCAACCTGTCAAACGAAGCTTTCAAGCGATCAAGCATTTCGTTAAAGGTCAGAGCTAGCCGCGCCAGTTCGGATGGCATCTCATTCGGAAGCATCTTTTCATCCAAATTGGATGAGGTGATACTGGAAGCTGTCTGCACCATTTCCCGAACGGGTCGCATTCCACGCTGCGCAATTTGGAAACAAACGACCGTGCATACGACAAGACAAACCGATAATACGATGAAAAGTCGATGTCTACATTCCTTAAGAAACAGACTTTCTTCGCTACGATCAAGCGCAATTTGGGCAGTATAATGATTTTTTCCTTGCTCCCATGAGAAAATAATCGTTCGAAAGACTTGTCCGTCAATTTCAACCAACTTTGAATTGTCTGCCTTAGCTTTGCCAGGATAGATCTGATCAGTTGAAAATAAATTTTCAAATATGTGAGTTTCTCCAGGTGATTCCGTCAAAACTCTCCCATTTTTGTCAAAAAGTCTTATATGAAATATTTCGGCAGCTTGAGCAGGCCATTCTTTCTCAATTCTAAAGTGCAAGGCCCTACCACCGTCATCGCGAGCGAGCAAAGAGCGAATGGCTTCAATTTTCGACGAAAAGAAATTCTGGTTACGATAATCCAGCGCATGGACAAGCGACCAGTAAAGATAAAGAGTGGCTACAAGGACCACACTTACGGAAGATAGCGTGTAGGCAATTGTTAGCCGCGCTGTTAACGATAGGTTTTTTTTCAGGAGCACTCTATAGTTCCTCCTCTAGGACGTATCCCATTCCTCTAACAGTGTGGATCAGTTTCTTCTGATCGGGTAATTCAACCTTTGAACGCAGGCGACGGATATGGACGTCTACAACATTGGTGTCGCTGTCAAAATTCATGTCCCAGACCTGATCGGCAATCACGGTTCGTGACAGCGTCTCTCCTTTTCTTCGAGCCAGAAGGACAAGGAGTTGAAATTCTTTGGGGGTCAAGTCAATTCGTCGACCAGCTCTGAAAACCCTGCTGTGAATAAGATCAATCTTCAGATCGTGTATCTGCAATGTCTCTGGCTGGCGCGCCGGTCCACGTCGTAACAAAGTGCGAATATTGGCCAATAGTTCGGAAAAGGCAAAAGGCTTCACAAGGTATGCGTCTGCTCCGAGTTCGAGACCCTTGATTCGGTCTGACAGAGCATCTCTAGCTGTAAGGAATAGAGCAAGGGTCTGATTGCCCGAACGTCTTAGTTCGGAGATGAGCGACCAACCATCACGGTGCGGTAGCATCACATCTACGATAATCAAGTCGTAAATTCTCTCTTGGGCTAAATGGAGTCCATCTTCTCCATCATAAGCCACGTCGACGACAAAACCATTTTCTCTCAAGCCACGTTGGAGATATGAAGCTGTCTTAATTTCGTCTTCAACAAGAAGTATTTTCATGCTCTTTCCTTGGGCCGCGACACAACCTATCCTGAATGAAGTGAATAATCTCGTCAAATAGGCACATACTTTGTACCACAATAATTCTTCACATTTACGATAGGGTGAAGTAGCGTTTTATCTACCATGCGAATTGCCGTCATCATTTTTGTATGTCTTATCGGTGTACTTTTGCTACTGCGTCTAGCGGGTAATCAGCGCGACAAACAGGTTTCCGAAAAAAAGAGTTCGATAATGGATCCTAGCCCTAAGGTCGAAGTACCCGAAGAAGTGGTACCGTCCACCAAGCCAAATCGGCATCCAGAACCGCAAAAGTCATTTGATAAACACCAGGATGATCAGAACGCTTTTCAAAATCCAGCACGGAAGGAACAGCATCGACCTCCGCCTCCAGGAAACCCGGTTGTGATGGGTGTCCCTCATCCTTCTCATCAGACAGTTAAGGCGCCTTGGGCAGGATATGAGAAAAGAATCAATCGTCTGGTTAAAGACCGAGATATTGATAACTTTAGTAGGCAAGTCCGAGCAAAGAATCTCGCGCCCTACGTAGTGGCGGGCTTGCCCTACTTTCCAGCGAGCCCTGATGATGCGGTCAATTACACGAGTGGTGAGGGTCCCAAGCCTGTTGGTCTCGATAAGCTTGTTGGCTCCTATGAAGGCGAGATCCGATTCGACGATGGGAAGCGAATATGGCAGGTTACTCTGGAGCTTTCGGGCAGAATTGACGAACAGAAACTGAAAGGAGAGGCTGCGATAGAATTTGTTGAAAATGGTTCCACCATTACTAAAACAACACAAAAAGGGGAACTTACTCTTCTTAGGAAAGTTGCTGACAATAGCGTGGGAATTCTACTTGCTCCTACAGACACGCATTATTTTCAACTTTATTATTTGCGTGAGCGCGATATGCTTGCCGGTAATTACTACGAGAAAAAAGGACCTGGACTCATTGCACCCATAGGCGCGGTCCGCCTCTCACGAAGAACAACGGCAAAAATGTGAGAAACCGAACCGCTTTGCTTGTTGGTCCGTGAAGCAGCCGGCCGGCTTTTTTTTGGGCCAGAAACCGGACAATTTCTTCACAAACGGAACGGCTCTACGCACGATTAGACTGGCATTTCCATTGCAGTTCTCCAAGTGGGAGAATTTTCATGGCAACTAAAACCGGTTATCCCGTTTATTATGTTCAGCGTGGGGACAATCTTTGGAATATTGTTTCAACGGCTTTCAGTCTCACTTCCAATCAAGCGATTGCAAACAAAATGAAAGAAGTGACTGCATTGAATACGCACATCAAAGACCCCAATCGCATTCGTCCAGGCCAGGTTATCTACTTGGGATCTGGGAATGGGTTCCAGTCCGATCCCGTTTTCGGTAATGATCTTGAAAATATGGAAATCTGTCTGAAAGAAGGTAGTGACTCGGAAACCTGTTTTCTGGTGAATAATTTTGAAACGCTTCAGGTCCTGTCAACGCAAACAGAAGATTTGGGGGATGCGGGCTTTCTTCGGAATGTGAATGCGTCTCCACATAGTCTTGCTCCAGAGCTGGGAGCCGGGTTTTCAATTGTGCAGCCCTCGTTTCTTAAGGTATCCAAAGAGGTTTTTGGCGTTGTAAAAAAATTGGCAAAAACTGGTAAGGTGGCGGCTGAAGGAAGATTCGGAAATCTTACTAAAGTCTCCCCGCATGTTTGGGATAAGCTTCACGGGGAACTGGTAAGAGGTATTCAAAAAGAAGTTCGTTACGTGAAGGAAAGCAGTGGAGCTTTGCGACTTATCCCCAAAAATGCGCGAGCCTTTAGTAATGGTGGTAAAGTAATTATTGTGTTACCTGGGTCTAACGGGTTTTCTGCTTTCTCCCATTCCACGCGTGAAGCTCGAACGCTTTTACGAAATTTGAGTCGAGGAGCAAACGCTGTGGGTGTCGCAATTGATTTCGGCGTGGCTGGCTACAATATCCAAAGAGATTGGGGTACACCAAACCAAGGCAGGACTGTTGTCCGGGAAACGGTTAAGACAGCAGCTGGAATGGGTGCTGGTTTAGTGAGCGGTAGCGTGGCGACTTACGTGTGCGGAGTTTTGACATTCACCACAGGTTGGGGAGGCGTTGCATGTTACCTGTCCGTGTTGGTTGGAACGGGAGTTTTGACTAGCTTGGCAAGTCGCCAGCTTGGAGAGGGGGCTGCTAACTTAATTTACCAATCTCCACAGCCCAAAGTAATCGACGGTAATACACCATGAGCTATTTTATCACGAGGCTTCCGGACTGGCTCTTCGGTGAACGGCTCCACGGTTTAATACTCAATGAGCAGGTGACAGCGATTTTTTTAGTAGTCACCGTCCTGCTTTTTGTCAGCCAAATTCTAATTCTTGTTTTTCTTGCACCGACAATCACAAGGAAACTGGACCCGTACTTCAAGGTGCATATGTCTAACAGACTGAGCCTGCCCGATATCTCAACAAGTCGAATGGCAAGAGCTGGCCTCTATGCATTGGAAGTTACGTTTCCTGGCTTAATATCCCGCAATGTACCTACAATGAAGGGTTTTGATTTTCGAAGTTTAGGCAGGCCGCTTATCGTATTATGTTGGGTGAATGCAGCAGTGACACTGTGTTGGGTGGTGTACCTTCCTACGTTTCTTGCCCTGTGGCTTCTGACTTGAAACTACCATTCCTCTTTTAGCTGACTTTGCATTATTCTATGCCCACGACGAGTCGTTTATGGATAAGAGAATTTTGGATTATTGGAACAGGCTCCTGTCATGGCCCTTGGGCAAGAGCTTGTTTAGCTGGTTTTTGGGACTGAGAGTTCCCTATTCGGGTTCGTTGCGCCCAGACGTTCTTCAGTTGGAGAGGGGGTTTGCCCGTGTACGAATGCGGGATCGATGGGCTGTCAGGAACCATCTGGGTTCTATCCACGCGGCGGCCTTAATGAATCTGGCTGAAGCTGCCTCAGGCCTTGCGTTTCTCAGCGTCTTACCCACTGATGCCCGAGGTATCGTAAAGCGTTTTTCTATTGAGTACGTGAAAAAAGGCCGGGGAACTCTCATTGCTGAAAGTCAGTGCGAGGCTCCACAATCTAATGAACAAAAAGAGTATTCCGTTCAAGCCGTCATAAGAGATTACAGTCAGGATATTGTTGCCGTAGGTACCTCCACTTGGCTTGTAGGCCCCAAGAAATGAAACTTAAGACAAAATTAACGGAACAATTGGGGATAGAATACCCGATCATTTGCGGTGCTATGTACCCCTGCAGTAATCCTGAGTTAGTTGCTGCTGTTTCAGAAGCCGGAGGTATCGGGGTAGTCCAGCCGCTTACTCTCGTTTATGTTTACGGTTTCGATTTTCGTGACGGATTAAAAAGAATACGACAATTGACCCAGAAGCCCATTGGGATGAACGCCTTAATAGAAAAAAACTCTCAGTATTATGAAAAAAGAATGCGCAACTGGGTGGATATTGCGCTCGAGGAGGGCTGCCGATTTTTTGTGACAGCTCTTGGAAATCCGAAGTGGGTTGTCGATAAGGTGAAGCCCCATGGAGCAAGAGTTTACCATGACGTGACGGAACTGAAGTGGGCTCTGAAGGTCAGAGACGTGGGAGTCGACGGTCTCATTTGTGTGAATAACCGTGCGGGAGGTCATGCGGGAAGGCGCAGCCAAGAAGAACTTTGCGAAGAGCTCAAAGAGGTGGACTTGCCTCTTGTGTGTGCTGGCGGTGTGGGGGATGAGAAGGCGTTTTGCCGTGCTCTTGAAATGGGTTATGAAGGCGTTCAAATGGGAACCCGTTTTATAGCGACAACCGAATGCGGGTCTCATTTCGACTATAAAAATGCGATTATAAGAGCGGGTGAAGAAGATATTGTGCTTACTGAAAGGGTTACTGGGATCCCTCTTTCTGTGATCCGTACACCGCACGTTGAAAGAGTCGGATTAAAAATTGGACCCATCGCACGATTCCTATTCCGACATTCCAAAACCAAGCACTGGATACGGACTCTTTATAACGTCCGTTCAGGATATGCGATGAAACGAAGTGCGCTCAAAGGCCTCTCATCAAAAGACTACTATCAGGCCGGAAAAAGTGTCGCTGGTATCCATTCCATCCGAACCGCAAAAGACATTGTAGTACAGTTCAGCAGTACTTTAGCGCGGCGGTAAGATTTTCTTAAATGCTTCACTGGTTAACACAGCTGCAGTCGTTGCGAGGGCCGAAGGCCCGAAGCAATCTCGACGAGATTGCTTCGGTGCTGCGCTCCTCGCAAAGACGTTGTCTAAACCAGGATAGGCACGTTTAATTCTGAACAGTGATCTTCAGCGTATTGGATGAATATTTGTAGAGTTCGCCAATTCGACCGACTGCGGATACTTCCCACTCCCCATTGGGATAGGAGGGCGTGCGCCAGCCAAACTTCGTCTCATGGCCTGGGTTATCCACCGAGATGGTCCTGGTGAACGAGCCATCGAGTTTTCTGAAGGTAACCACAACATCCGTCAAGGGCACTTTTTCGTATTCAACTTTTAAATGAAGATAAACCCGCTTGGAAACAGGTTTGGACGCGTCAAAATCATCCGGCGAGAGGGCCATTTGCACATTTTGCATGCGATTTGCCACATGAAAAATAGAGTGCCATGGCCGACTGTCGTCACCCGTTCCCACTTTTGATGTTAGGTTAATTTCATATATTCCATCAGCCATCTGGGTGGTATCCAACGAGGCTTTCATTGTCGAAAGATCAAACTCACCATCCAGAGTATTGCGACTATCTGCTTTGTCGGTGATTCTGTATCGGAGCGAGGTGAGCACCTTGCTCCCCATTCTTTCTGCCGCCAGATTGACTTTTCCGGCTACGGCTTCGCGATAAAGCGGATACGAAAGTTTGGCATAAACTCCGGGTCCGCTCACATCGACTTTATAATTCTGTCCGCCGATATCACTTTCGTCTCCATACTTTATTCTGAAATAGCCTTTCTCGCCCCAGTCCTCTCCCCAGCTATTCTTTACAATCCAGTATTTGTTCGTATCGTCATATCCGACAAAGGTTATTGCATGGCCACCCTTCATGGGGCCGGCGATGTGGCTGTAAATGCCACCGGTGTAATACATCAAATCCTCGTAGACCGACATGGTTGTAGCAACCGGGCCGTTTTGCAGGGCCTCCTTAATCTGGGAGGACGATACCGAAACAGCATTGGTGACTTTGTATGCCCGGCTGGCAACATCGCTACAGGCTTCGCTGACAGACACGTCCTTACCCACCCGCCCACTCGTATAGGGCATACACGCCTCATCCGGTACGCCTTGCGACTCCAGACTGCTCATGGCACTGAAAGGCATTGCTCCGAAGTTGCACGAGCCAATGTCGGCAAAAAGATACTGCTCAGACAAGTTCAGATTTAGATTTGGAAAACCGCTGGCAATATTGAGTTGCCCTTCAAGAGCGCTCAGGGCAGCAAAAGCGACACAGCTTCCGCACTTTGCCTGGTTTCTAACCGGGCTCATCCAATTGATGCCTTTTACGTTGCGCCAGTCAAAAGTCAGTGGCGCATTGACTGGAGCCGGAGCATCAGCGGGTATAATGGCGATTCCGGGGGATTGTGCAAGACCAAACGCTACGTTTCGCTCATCCACTCCAAGTTTTTCTGCGATTCCTGTTTCACCGGCTGTCCATTGTACATCATTGCGCTTGCTCATTTCGTTCTGCAGTTCTTTCAAAGTTAAGCAATATGCTTGGAACGAAAAAGCGAGAGCAAGAATAAAGAGATATGCGTATCGTTGGATCATGTAACCCCCTTATTTTTTGGAACCCTGATGAATCTATTCGTTAAGATTGGACTCCCCAATTATAGCAGAGCCTGTCTCTGCTACCCCAGGGGTTGTTTAGAATTTTGAACAATTGTTAATAGAAAGCCTTTGGGACGCTTTAGTGCTATACTCCTGCCAGAAAAATGGTTTACCCATCTTTCAAAAAACTTTATTGGGGGGGCTCTCCATTACAAATCCGATGCGTTGTTTGTTCATCTATCCTAAGTTTACCGCTCCTTCCTTTTGGAACTATCGTGCGGCCTGCGATCTTTTGGGAGCTAAGTACCCTGCTGCCCCTTTAGGATTAATCACTGTTGCAGCGATGCTTCCCGAGTCCTGGGAAGTCCGTCTCATTGACATGAACGTCGAGCCTTTGAGCGAAGAAGCTATCCAAGAAGCTGATCTCATATTGATTGGTGGAATGATCGCTCAGCAGTCAGAGCATTTGTCGCTTATTGATCATTTTCATACTCTGGGAAAGACAGTTATCGTGGGAGGGCCTGACGCCACCAATAGTCCCCATCTTTATGACAAGGCAGATCATCTCATACTTGGAGAGGCTGAGGTTACCTTTAAAGGGTTTTTGAAAGACTTTTGTAGTGGTCGTGCCCAACATATTTATTCGGCAAAAAATGAAAAAGCAGACCTTTCAACTTCCCCGGTACCACGTTTTGATCTGCTAAAACTGAGTTCCTATCTTCACGTAGGAATCCAAATTGGAAGAGGTTGTCCTTTTAAGTGTGAGTTTTGTGACATTATTGAACTGTTTGGGCGTGTGCCGCGGTTGAAACCGCCCTCCCAGGTCTTGCATGAACTGGACGTGCTTTATAGCCTTGGATATCGGGGTCATGTGGACATTGTTGATGATAATTTTATTGGTAACCGGGAGTCTGCAAAAAAGTTTTTGGTGGAATTGCATTCTTGGCTGAAGACCCATAACTGGCCTTTTGAATTCAGCACTGAAGCTTCTTTGAATTTGGCTAAAGATCCGGAATTGCTAAGGCTCATGCAGGAAGTCGGCTTTTGTGCGGTGTTTGTCGGTGTGGAGAGCCCTGATGAGCACACTCTTCGAGCGATGCAAAAGCAGCAAAATACGATTGCGCCCATTCCTGAAAGTACCCATGAAATCTTACGCCACGGTATGGTGGTCAATGCCGGTTATATCGTGGGGTTCGATACGGAATCTGGCAGCATTGCTGAAAATGTTCTGGAACTCATTGAAGCGACTTCCATTCCAGTAAACATGGTGGGCTTGCTTTATGCGCTTCCTTCCACCCAACTCAGTAAGCGGTTGCAAAAGGAAGGTCGCTTGCACGAGCATTTCGATATTGCACCTACCGAAGTAGCTTGCCAAAGCGTTGCTGGCTTGAATTTCGAAACACGCCGCCCCCGCTCAGCGATCTTGTCTGATTATAAAAAAATTGTTGAACAGAGTTACGCCGCTGCCAAGTACTTCGGCCGGATTCGGCGCTCTCTAAGAATAATGAATTGTTCCAAGAAGCGTCTTCGACTTCCTATCTCGAAACAGCTGCGTGATTTGCAGGGCTTTAGCCGATTACTGATAAAAATGGGAATCGAATCGCGTTACCGGAATGAATTCTGGAAAACGCTCTTTTGTTGCCTTTTCTTCAACCCCCGATCATTACGCTACGTAGTGGCAATGTGTGCGCTCTATCTCCATTTTGATCCCTTCAAAGAATATGTTTTGTCGTTCATCTCCCGGGATATTGAGCGAGAAGAGGGGGGGTTAGACAGCTACCGCACCCTGCGCGCCACATCACAGTTTTTACAGAGGGGTTTTGAAGGCGTCGTTTCGACTGAAATTTGATCGCTCCAACTTCTTCTAATAATTTCAAAGATTTATTATTGGCAAACAGTAGTGCGTGCGAAAAGGGTCTAAGTGTGCTAGATTGCAGCGTTAGTCGAGTCTATGACCTCTGGGCAGGTGCTCAGTGTTCGTCAAGTTCGGCACACCCTAAGCTGACCGGAGGTCAGAATAATGGCAAAGAAACTATATGTAGGTAACCTCGCTTTTACCACCACTGAGAGCTCTCTCAGCGACTTGTTCGCTCAATTTGGCACAGTGGAATCCGTTCGGCTGATTACCGACCGGGATACAGGCCGTTCAAAAGGTTTTGCTTTTGTCGAAATGGCTACAGATGAAGAGGCAGAAAAGGCTATCAGTGATCTGAATGGTAAAGACTTTGATGGACGTCAGTTAACGGTTAATGAAGCTCGGCCACAAGCCCCACGGTCAGGTGGTTTTGGTGGCGGTGGTGGTGGCGGCCGCAAAGGTGGCTTCGGTGGTGATCGCCGTGGGGGCGGTGGCGGTTTTGGTGGCGGCGGTCGCAGAGGCGGTCGTTACTAAGGGTAATCATTTTTTTGGGCGAGTTCATTAAAGAGCTCGCCCATCGTAATGCTCGGGTGGCGTCAAATGGTGACGCCATAACGCTTCTACTAAAACATCAAAGACGATAGCTCAACGCAGCTTTTGTAATTCAAATATTTCCGAAGCAAGCTTGCCTTTTTCGGTCCCTTGTAACTTTTGATTGGAGGTACGATTGAGTCGAGACGATTTGCTTAAAGTGGAAGGGGTCGTCCTAGAGTCTGTTTCAGGCGGCCAGTTTTCCGTCAAATTAGTTGATGGCCGAACAGTCGTAGCGAAGCTTTCAGGAAAAATTCGGCGCTTCCATATCAAAGTGATTGTGGGCGACAGGGTGACGGTGGGTTTATCACCTTATGACCTCAGCCACGGTTTAATTCTCAGTCGAGAAAAACTCGCCCCACCGCCAGGAGCCACCAAGTAAACGCTGTTCCGTCAGCGCGCGTCCGTCCGCTGTTCTATTCAGCAAGTGCTGTAGGTTCAAGTATAATATCAATTCGTCTGTTTTGCGCGCGCGCCTCTGCGGTCTTGTTATGGGTCAGGGGTTGCTGAAAACCCAATCCTTCAGTTCTTATCTTTTCGGACGGTATTCCCTGAGCAAGTAAATACTGCTGCACCGTCTGCGCTCTCTCTAAGGAGAGCTTCTCGTTTGCTGCCCTCGAACCAGTTGCATCGGTATGCCCTTGAACAATAATTTCCGGCTCACCTAACTCTTCCGCTGCCTTTTGCACTTTAGAAAGCAGTTGAAAATGGTTGGGTTGCAAAGTCGCTTTTCCGGTCGGAAACTGCATGGCCTTTAACCGAAGGACTACTCTATTCCCCTGCCTGAAGATTTCAGCCTCTTGAGGAGAAAAGTCTTTCCGAATTTGTTCCATTCTTTCGTCGAATTTTAAAGCTGCCCCAGCCTTGCTGAGTTCTTTTTCTTTTTGTACGATTCTCTGTCCTAATCTCTGCTTCTCTTGTGCAAAATGCTCTCCCTTTTGTTCCAGTTCTTCGGCTCTTGCTTCCAAAGTCGAGGCCGCTTCTTCAGGGCTCGTCTCAGCGAGTTGACGGCTTTTCCGGGTCATATTGACGAGCCTTTCTGCCTCAAAAGTCGACTGGGCAGAAAGCCTGTGAATCTCTTCTGCCGCCTGAGGGTGCGTCTGAATCATTGTTTTTGCGCTATTCAATACATGTTGTGCTCTCAGAAGCGAGCGTGGCGCGTATTTTTCAGCACCCTCGTTTTTCGCCTGCTCAATTTCACTTTCAGCTTGTGCCAGCAGAGTCGATTCGTGCAGCCTTGCATATCTGCCAGCCAAGTCTGGCTCTCTTGATGTGACCCATCTCATATTTTGATTCTCAAGCTCAGCGACAAGCTGGCGGAAGTCCGTTTCGGCATTGATAAACTTTTTACCGCTTATTCCTGCTTTTATTGCCGCTTCCCGTTGCTGAAGAGTTGATTTTAGGACATCACGAGCCACCTCTGCGTTCGTCATGGCCTTTCTCAGGTGTCCCTCAGCCTTTTCTAGCTCTGTAAATATTTTTTCCCTGTTCTTGCCTTCCAGTCGCATTTGCTCTGCCTTCTGGTAGTGATCCTTTGCGTCAGAAAAACGTTGCGGTGACAGGACATCCACTCCCTTCGTTTTTGCAGCGGCCAATTCCTGGCCTACGCGGAGTACTTCCCCGTCCACCTGCGAAGTTCGTGGAATAGGAGTGACAGGAACTTCCTTTGAAGCGCATGCCCCGACCAAAAATATTACGAAAGCACACATTGTGCCAAAGCAACACTTATTCCTCGTTAAGCTCATCGCGAACTCCTTCTCAAAAAAATTACAACCATGGAAATAAACATGCAGCTAGTCGCTAATGCAAAAAGCAGGCCTCCTACAGGTCACGGCCTCTGCAAAAAATATCAAGCCTGAAAAGGGTTTGTTTGCAGGGGGGGCGCTCAAGCGTGCCTGTACTGTTTTGTAACAGTCCCGTAGCTTTTGTCCTGTAGCTTCTTAAGACGTGGTGGTTGGCGGGAGCTCATCCTACGGCCAGGGGACATATTCATTACATATTTCCAGTAAAGTCTTGACGTACAGTAAAAATACGCCGGTCAATACTCCAGCTGTTAGGAGGGGGGATGAAGCCATCCGTCTGGTTATCAGTATTTTTTGTTTTTCTTGTGTTCTCTTTTGAGCTTCTAGCCCAAGAGTGTTCACATCTTTGGAATAAGAATCTTGAAATTGATCCCGTGGAACCAAAAGGGTATTCCGGAGATAGCTTTGCTGGGTACGGACTTATGGGCTACCAGAATAAGGAGGGGCTTGGCTGGGTATTTAAAGGTAAGTTTCCGCGAGGTAGGTTTATGAGTATTGAGACCTACACTACAACGCATAAACACCGATATGATGTTCAGTTTGATTATCAGATTGAACCCGATAACGGCTCAGAAAATCCCTTCCGCGAAGGTGTTTTCATGGATACACCGGAGCGTTCCTTCACGGTAACTCTCGTGCCGGCTGAAGGGAAAAGCACAATACCCAACATTATTCACATATCTCCCACCGAAAAAGTTCACGCAATTTACTACCGGATCTATGCACCCAGTGATGGAGAATTGCTGACAGAAAGCGATTTGCCAGCCGTTTATGCATACGATCATAGAACGGGCGAGCCGACGAATTGCCCGAACCCGGCCAATGTTGTGTTTGCTCCCAACTTTCCGCAAGTGCTTGCAAACGTAGCTGCTTGGGTGACAGATTTTGAATTTAAGGAAACGACTGTCAATAATGGGCAGAATAGTGCGATACCGTATTATGTTTGGGCGATAAATAAGGTTAAACACGGAGAGGTAACCATCATCCGGTTTAAGGCTCCAACCTTTCTTAACAATCAAAGCGGGATAGGTCCATTTCAAAAAACCGGTGAAGTGCGGTATTGGTCACTGTGTACGCAAAATTTTGTGAAAAGCCTCACGCTTAATTGCATTCCGGATTATTTGGCAAAAGTTGATCCAGACGGCTATGCGAATGTGGTCATCGGAAAGGGGGCTGATATACAAGACGCTGCGGAGAAGTTTGGCTATTCGTTTCTCGAAGATCGTCGGGATAAGAGACAAAAAGTGGAAGAGTTTGCGTATCGAAATTTGCTGCCGAATGAAGAGTTCGAGCACAATCAGATGTACAAGGGGGCTTATCTTCCAATCGGTATTACCTGTTCTGCAGAGCAGTTTCTCAGTGGAGAATGCCACTAGGCTGCATCTCGATGGTCCGTTCGTGCAGGCACGTTGAGCTCATGCGCGATGGGAATTCTTAAACTGGTTTCCATTGTAAAGGCGTAAGCAAGCCAAACAATGAACGATACCATGACTGCACCCACGCTCTCTGTCATATTATTCGAAAAAAACCCATAGCCCATCAGTGGCTTCAGTACGCCCTCTGCGAAAACCCACAGAAAAATTCCCCAAACAAAACCTTTGAGCCACCTTCTATTGGTTAGAACTTCCCGATCGGCCAGGTAATCAAATAGCAACGGAAAAACCAAACTGGCCAACAGAAAGTATAGAAGTAAGCCTCCCCACTGCGCAGCCAAGGATGGAGGAGAATGTGTTTCACCAGCAACACCGGCAAACAGCGTTCCGCCAAAAAGATAAGACAAGTCGGTAACGGGTGCGCCCACGAGTGTAAGGACCGCTGTCAACAACAGTGCGACCACGCTAGAGACAAACCCGACGATAAATAGCTGTGTGAGTTTTCTGGCGTTGGGTCGATAGCTAATACGTTTGCACTTCTCAACCATAATGTTCTCACTTTCGCCGCCTACGAAGAGCAAAGGCCATGCCATTTGGTTAACAATAAAATTAAGCCTTGGTCATGAAATGGAATCTGTTGCAATTAGTTACAAGGGTGCAAAGACAGCGTTTATAGTGTAAAAAAAAATAATGCGGGTAATCGGTTTGCTCGGGGGAATGAGTTGGGAGTCAACTGCTGAATACTACCGTTTAATCAATCAGGGTGTTCGCTGCAAAATGGGGGGCGAGCACTCAGCAAAAATTTTTCTCTACAGTGTCGATTTTGCAGAGATTAGCCATCTTCAGCATGCAGGTGAGTGGTCGAAAGCCAGTATGCTGTTGTGTCAGGCAGCTCAGAGTCTTGAAAAGGGAGGCGCGGACCTTATTGCTATTTGCACCAATACGATGCACAAAGTGGCCGATGCGGTAGCTGCTTCAGTGGCCAGACCTTTAGTCAACATTGTGGATGCAACCGCAGAAAAGATTGGTTCAGTGGGCATCAAGAAGGTCGGTTTATTGGGTACCCGGTTTACTATGGAAGACGGTTTCTACAGCGCCAGGCTTAGCTGTTTCGGATTGGAAGTGCTTACACCTGAGCTTTCAGACAGGGAAGTAATCCATCGAGTAATTTACGACGAATTATGCCAAGGGAAAGTGCGGAATGAATCTCGAGCGGCTTTTGAAAATATCATAGGGCGGATGAGCCAGGCCGGCGCTCAAGGGGTCATTCTTGGCTGCACAGAAATCGGCCTGTTGGTAAAAGCGCGAGATTCAAGAGGTCAACCAGTACTTTTTGATACCACTCAGATTCATGCCGAAAAACTTGTTCAGCTTGCGCTCGAGGGTTCGTAACGGTTAACGGGCCCGTCTCAGCCGGAGTTGATTAAGAAGCCTAATAATTTCATCAATTAGCTTATTAGTAGATTCAGACGGATTGCCTACACGAGATTCACCAAAAAGCTCGCACGGACAAGAGCCCAAGGCAGAGACAATCCGTTCGATAATGGTCAGCGTGACATTGGGAGAAGAATTTTCAAGCCTGGAGATGTAACGAGCTGAAAGCTGAGTTTTCGCAGCCAATTCTTGCTGGGAGAGTCCCTGGTTTGTCCTGAGTTTCTTGAGATTTTCGGAAAAGGCGGTTCGAAAATCCGGGACCTCTTTTCCGAAATATGCGTGCGACGAGCTACTCTTCCGTAAACGATTTGGCATATATACTTCCTTTTATACTTCCAACGCTTGAGAAAAAGCAAGTTGAGCAATCCGGCTATTGACATAGACCTATGGTTCCATAAAGAATCTACTTAAGTTAGGAATTATTAATGAGAAAGTGCTCGGACATTTTGCTGGTGGGAAAACTTCCAAGCCATCATGGAGACTTTGTAGAGGCCTTGAAGACAGATGCGGGATGTATCGAAATCCACCATGTCTCAAACTGTCAGGAGGCCAGGGCATTCCTTTGGGCCTCTCCCAGACAAAGAAAGACAGGGTGTCCTAACTTGATTTTGCTGGCACCAGCTTCCGAAAAAAAACAAGTACCGTTAACCCTGCTCAAGGATCTGAAAGCTCATGCTGAACTGCGCCGAATTCCCGTTGTTGTTTTTGTTCAGAAATCCGAAACGAGCGAGATTGGGCAGTATTACCGTCTGTATGCGAATTGCTGTGTTGAAATGCCCGTTGAACCAGAGCGTTTTAAGCGAATGATCGATGCCATTCGTTTTTTTTGGTTGAACATTGTTGAACTGCCGTCTGAGTAACTATTTATAGGGCCAACTTGAAAAAACACTGAGCCTTTCCGCCTTCCAATCCCTGCCCGATATCGATTCCAGAAAGGTTATCCACTGTGAAGCTTGCGCTTTCAAACGCCAATCCGATAGCGGCTGTGGGGAGAATTTTGTAGCTTATTTCGGGTTGGGCATAGATTTCATTGTTCCAGCTGTCGCTCTTTACGGTATCCAAGGTGTACTCATTGTATTTGATGCTTTTGAGCCAGATGGGGAAGGAAAAGTTAAGCCGCTTGCTTGCCGCTGAAAATTCCAGAGCTATCTGGAGTCTATTTTCGTAGAAAGGATTTGATTCAAAGGTTCCAGCAGTTAAGTTTTGCGTTCCCGCTGCTGAGTAAACGTGAAAGATGGGGGTTTCCGTAATTGAAACAGCAACGGTGTCGCTAATCGGCTGCTTCATCGTAAAGTAGCTTCTTACCATGGTGATAAACCCCTTGTCTCGTCGGCCAGCATCCGTAGGGGTATACACGCGAAACTCCCCACTTAGGGCAAGCCCTGTATTTGGATGAACCGCCATGTTCTTAATCTGCACCCGCAAAAAGCCGTCATCTTGAAAATCTTTTTCACCGGCCAGTGTAGCAGCAAACGTTTGACGGTAGCTCAGGATAGAATCTTCTGACAGCAGGTACCCCAACTCGATGAGGTTTTCACTTTGGAACAGGCCACGCTGAGCAACCAAGGAAGGCCTAATTTCAAGGGTCAATAGCGGCTTCTCGAAAGAAGGCTTTTGAGTCGAATCGACTTGAGTCTGAAAATGTTGGGTTGACTGATTGTGGTGAACCCCTTTCAGCGGCTCGCTGTGGCTAACCACTGAAAGACAAAAGAAAGAGTAGCATAGAGTGAGCCACACGAACGTCTGCTTTTCGCAAGCAAATTGTTCAATCTGTGTGTTGAAGGCAAACCTCCATCTCCTGAAATTGCATAGCGCATACCAGCTTTAGCGTGCCCAAAAAGGGCATATTAACTTTAAAGTGCCGTTTTTTGCTGACAGGCTTAAAGAAGTTATGCACGTCGTATTCATGAAGTCTGCGAAAACTTTTCCTTGATTTGTTGTTTTTTCTTCGCTTAGCTTCAGAAGGCCGGAACGGTTGGTAGAGTGGGGATTTTCGATAATTTTGAATGTCAGGGCTCTGAGGGCCCCGAACGAGCGGAGGACTTATAATGCATTGCTCCAAGAGTGATCTCAAGAATGGTTTTGAAGGAAAAACAAATAATGCAAGGCGTAATGTGCTGATTATGGGAGCTGCCGGCAGAGATTTTCATAATTTCAACACTATTTTCAGAAACAACTCAGCCTATTGCGTCAAGGCGTTTACCGCTACTCAGATACCGTTTATTGAGAATCGAACCTATCCCCCAGAGCTTTCCGGTCCGTTTTATCCAAATGGGATTCCAATTTACCCGGAGTCGGAACTTGCGGAGTGTCTGAAAAAGGAAAAAATTGACGAAGTCGTTTTTTCTTATAGCGATGTTTCAAATGAGGAAGTAATGCAAAAGGCTGCCTTTTGTAATGCGAGGGGCGCTGACTTTACTTTACTCAGTGCCCAATCCACCATGCTTCGGGCTAACAAGCCCGTCATTTCTGTGTGCGCGGTGCGGACCGGGTGTGGAAAGAGCCAAACCTCGCACGCGGTAGCCCGGATGCTGTCGAAGTTGCATAAGAAGACGGCGGTGATTCGTCATCCGATGCCGTATGGAGATTTACGTGCACAAGTTTGTCAAAGATATGAGAGCCTAGCTGACTTGGATCGGCACCACTGCACTATTGAAGAGAGAGAAGAATATGAGGCGCATATAACAACCGGTCATCTGTTGTTTGCGGGGGTAGATTACCAGCAAATTCTTAATGAGGCTGAAAAAGAGGTGGATGTCATATTGTGGGACGGTGGGAATAATGATTTACCTTTTTATAAGCCCGACCTGCACATCGTACTTGTGGATCCGCATCGTCCCGGGCATGAGCTCAGCTATTATCCTAGCCTTGCTAATTTGCAGCTTGCAGATGTTGTGATGGTGGCAAAAGTTGGGACGGCCTCAAAGGAGGGCATCGCGGCGGTTGAGCGTAATATTGCCCGATTTAATTCTAAGGCGACCGTTGTGATGGGCGACTCAGTGATTGCCGTCGAGCAACCTGAGCAAATCAGGGGAAAAAAGGTTCTTGTTATTGAAGATGGTCCCACCCTGACTCATGGAGGGATGAGGTATGGGGCTGCCACCATAGCAGCGCAGAAGTACGGGGCGGCCGAAATCGTCGACCCACGGCCGTATGCCGTTGGGTCAATTAAGGGAGTTCTTGAAAAATATTCCCATCTCGAAAGAGTCTTGCCAGCTATGGGATATACAAAGCAGCAAATTCGCGAACTTGAAAAAACAGTTGAGTCGGTGCCCTGTGACCTCGTCTTAGTAGGAACACCCCTTGATCTGGGCAATCTATTAAAAGTTAGCCATCCTGTTGCGCGAGTTACCTATGAGCTAGATCAGGCTGCCGCAGCAAGTCTTGGAGAAATTATATCGAAGCGACTTCTGAGCTAACCTCGCTCGCTCACTTCTAAGCGAAGAGTCTGTATGCTTGAGTGCATGTGTGACAATTTGTCCTGTCTGATGGCGTTTTAGTCTCTCGTTAAACACATTGCTATTGCCGCGCGCTTGAGAAGCGCACGTCAGTGGTGGGTGCGAACTTTGCAGGTACAAAAGCTGTGTTGAGAGAAGAATGAGGTAACAGGCTGAACGAGCTGAAAAAGTGTTTGTGAGTCTAGCTTGTGGAGACAAGGCCACCTGTTTCAGAAAGGTGACCACCGCCGGCCTTCTTAGGTCCGGCAAAGCCTTGCGGGCCAGATGTCTTCGAAGGACGTGCAAGGCTGAGAAGGGCTGAACAAAATGGTTCAGCCCTTCTCCTGTTTTCTGGGATTTTCCATTCTTGTGTCTTGCACTTTTCCCCTGTGAACTTACTCATGCGCTGGTTAGAAGTTTTTGCTGGGGGTAGCAAACTCTCCAATTCGGGGTTTAACTAAAGCAAACCAATCATCGAAGCGCATTTCAATTGCGTCTGTATGTGTGCCACCTTGAAAAAGGATTTCTCCCCTGACTCTCATGGATGGGTCCATGAGCATATCGATGTGTTTCCAGTGAGGTAGTGGGGGTATTGCCCCCACTTCGCATTCCGGAAAGTAGAACTGCATCTCTTCTTCATTCGCCAGTCTTATCTGCTGAGCTCCGAGTAATCTTTTTACTTGCTCTAAGCTTACGTAACGAGTGGCGGGAAGGATAAGCGTAGCGGGCTTACCATCCGTGATAACGACCACGACCTTAACGGTCTGTGCGCTATCGAAATGTTCTTTCAAGGCGACCTGCTGAGCCGTAAACGCCTGCTTGTGGTGAACTTCCTTGTAAGGAACATGGTACTCATTGAGCCTTTGTGTAATCCAGTTTATTGAACTCATGACTAAATGAGTGTGCAAGTTCTGGGCCGCTAGTTTTCAACGTAATCCTTGAGAACCGCCTCACTGTATTGGACAAACTGTCCCGGCGACCCAGTTATCTCACTCGGCGTCTCGATGCAGGTGACTGGGGTTGTGGGGTGACTGGGCCATTTGTTCCTGAGCGGTAAGGATCGAGCTTTGAATTGATGGCACCAATGGACAGCAACAGATCAGTGGGTATGTTAGAGATCCAATTTTCCAGTGAACCCATATTATCGCGACGGACTTTCTTTCCGGTTACCGATTCTACTAAATGATCCAGTTGAGGCATTGCGGCTGAGGCAAGAGCATTGACTCCATAAGCCGTAGCGTATTTTGATATTGCGTTGGATAACTTTCCTGCCAAGTGAGTGTCCAGTGCATTGGCGGCCACAGATGTTTTAAGAGCATAATAGGCAAGTACCCACTCTTCTTTTGGATCCTCCGATTGTATATTTCCCCACGAATGTTGGCTCAGCCTCTCTGCTTTCAGTCCCTCATTATCGAAATGGAGCTTAGTCCATGTGGCCAGAAATAAAGCAGCCATATGCTTTACTCCCAACACGGTCTCAAGCTGGTTGCCGGTGTTGATAATGCCCTTTAGAAGTCCGTTTGAAGGTGCTTTTCCACTGAGTTTGGATGCTGTTGATGAAATTCCTCCGAGAAAAAATCGAGTCAGGAAAAGTATTTTGAAGGTATGGTCCCACTCTCTCAGTGGATTTTCCAGATCCACCCGCTCCCAAAAAGGCTTATTCCCATGGTTCGAAAGAATGGTCCCTGGGATTCCAATTTCTTGGCCCGCTCGATAGCGGTCCCACCAATCAGGAATACCATTGTGATCGTCGTCTTGGGTTTGAAACTGTTGCCAAGCGGTCCACTTTTCCCCCTTGTGAAACAGCTCGCCGGCAACAGGAATAATTCCACTCGCCAGCGTTAAAGTGGCTGCGCCCTTGGCAGCATGGGCCGACCAGGAACTGACCCTTTTTGTCCACAGGGCTGCTCGGGTGATTGTCATGGATCCATAGAACAAGCGAGCGATTCGCCCCGCTTTGGCTGGAGTGGCCAGACCACCGCTTAACACTAATTCGGGTGCAGTGATCAGCAATTCGACTGTGGCATCTCGGGCCAGGGTAATATTCTGAGGGACTTTCTTGCCATAAATCCAGTTTTCGTAATGAAGATTGTCCAACCTCCTGTCTCTAAAAAGCTGTGCCCACTCGCTGGCGGTTCGAGGCGACTGGTTGTCTTGCTTTAAGGGGGAAATTTCTAAGGCTCCGCCTTTCTCCTGAAGCTCATTGATTTTTTGATTGAAAGCTTGGTCGGAGTTTCGAACCTCTAAATCGACTTTCTTTTCGGAATAGTCGAAACCCAAACCAACCGGGAACCAGTTGTACAGAATATTTCCCGCCGTATACCAAAAAGAACCAGCCGCCTCAATTTTTTTTCTGTTTTCGAAATGCAATTGTTCTAATTCACGTTTGATGTGAGCGAGCTCAGTACGTTTTCTTGAAAGAGGCCAAAAAGCAATGTTTTCTTGCTCTCCTTTCAGGGAATATTGTACGGCAGTTGCTTTCCCAAATTGAAAAACTGGCTTCAGCTCACTCTCAATGTGAGCGTGACGGATTTCGTTCAGTAGTTGTTCCCAAAGGTCTTTGCCGGTGAGGATATGTCCAGCTGTGCGTAGCTGATGAATAATGTTTTTATCGATAGCCCCCGTTTGGGGATCTGCCCACTGATAGAGTTCGGTATCGTTAAAGGAGACCTGGGTGCCAACGACACGTAGACCCAGCGAAAGCAGAGTTTTTCTGGCGGCTTCTGTTTCGGAAGAGGGGGCCGTTTTCGCTGTATTGTATTTTTCTAGAGAATGATAGACGACGCGATCCAAAAGTTCACGGTCTTGAGATTTGCTAAGGTCCAGCCCCGCTCTTTCAGCAATCTTTTCAACTGGATTTTTCGATACGAACAGCTTAGCCCGTTGCTTGTGTGCCGTGTCCCTCAAATTCTTGTGTTCACGAATGAGCTTGGCGACCATTTCTTCACGTTGCTCCATGATGGTTTGGGTCGCGAACGAAAGGAGATGCCTGGCGGACAGGATCGCTTGTCGGATGGCTTCTTTATCAGTTCCCGCATTGTTTAGGGCATTGTTAGCAGCCATTTGAGCTTCTTTCATGGCGCGAGCGATTGATAGATTACCCTCGTTGATTTGAGCGTGATAACTGGCCAAAGCCTGCTGGAAATCTCTGTTGAGATGATCGTCCCAGCTTTGGTGTGCAGCAGAAAAAGATTTTGCCAATGGCTCCAGTTCTCCCGTAATGACGGATACCTTCTTCGCTTGTTGAAACTCGATTTCGCGTTGTTTGTTGGGGAAAACGAGTGAAAGAATTTGCCTGGTTCCTCCCTCATCCCCTCCTGAAGAGAGATGCCTGACGGCAGCCAGACGGGCGATGGCTTGTTGTGTTTGGTCAGCCTCGCGTTTGACGGACTCCTTTCGTTCCTGCTCTTTTTGCCAGAGGGCTTCGCGTGCAATGGCTAAATCGACTGCTTGCGGGATTTTTTTTCTAAGACTATCCAGGAACACGCTTGGATCGGCTGTAGTTTCTTGCGGTAGCCAGGGAAGGTGCACAAACCCCACATCTGCAAGAGTATTGATTTGTTTGTCTCGCTTGCGGAGCAAATCGAGGAGGATTTGTACGTTTTCTTCTGGGCTCAAAGACGAGTTTTCCGCTTTGCCCCTCGCTTTGAGCAGGGCGGATACGGTGTGTTCCACCTCTTGGCTTAGCGGATGAGAAAAAGCTTGCGCGTGCAGCATTTCGTGTTGTAGCCCGTTATTTAATATCGATATTGTTTTTCCAGCCTCTTTTTGGGAAAGCTCGCCATTGCCAAGCCGGGTGAATACCGCAGTCATCTCGTTTTCCACGTGACGTTGACGTCCTTCTAGTACGTGAGCATTGGAAATGGAATCTTGCAATGAGGTCTGAGGATCTTCTGTAAGCAAAGTTTGTGGATACCAAGCTCCTTTGCTAAGAAGGCCCTCGTATTCTCGAGTCTTGTATTTTTTGAATGCTTGCTCAATAGCGTGCGGGAGGGGTGAACGTAAGAGTTTGAAAAACTCTTCTCGCGCCTCAGCGTCGGTGTTCATGACGGGTTCGAGCTGGTTCAGCATTTCAAAGTGCACAGGAGATAATCCACTGGGTTCGCCGATTTTCAGCCTTCCATCTTCCAATCCCGGTCTCAGGAAAGCGATTCGTGAAAGTGTGGGCAGAGCCCTGCCTCGAGAGGCTAAGTAAACGCGCCACCGTTCAAGTTGAGTCTGATGGGGTTGCAAGTCAGGGAAATCCATCGCCCTTTTTCTAAGGGCCAATTCATCTAGGATTTCTGCGAGATCGCGGTGTGTTCCTTCTGGCAGCTGTTCATAGCCACTGCCTTGTGGGTCGTTGGTCAGGAGTTCTGAAATTTCACTGGGACGATTGCCGAGTTGATCTAATACACGAATCGTGAGGGCGAGTGCGTGAAGGGCAAGAGAATCTTTGTGGTCCTTGGGCTTACGTGCTTGGAGCCGAAGAATCATTTGGATTGCCTGTTCCCGAATTCGCTCAATCTTTTCCCAGTCGGATGAATGATTACGGGTCAATTTGCTTACATCTTTTAAAGCTTGAAATCGCATTCCTGTTCGCTCGATAATTTCCTTATCTTCAAAAATGTCGTTCGCAATGCTCTCCAGTAGACCCTTCTTTACTGCTTTTCTGTGTTCCAGCCGCAAGGTCGTGTTAAGCAATTTAGAAACACTCGGATTTCGTATGAAATCGACCGCTCTGAAGCGATGTAAGGAGTCATTGGATGCCTCCGCAAAATATCTTAATGTCCGCCGATCCATTTCCGTTTGGGTCAATAGCAGTGTTCGGGCTTCGGTTGGAACGCCAGCATGGTACGGTTCTTCCGTGGAAGAAGAAGGGTGATTTGGAAATCTTTGAAAGGAAGCATAGTAAACAAAATCGTCCAGATCAGTGATCGTTCTTGCAACCTGGTTGCTTTTTGCTGGATCGACTTTGCCCCTCAGTTCCGATAAAAGCCTATGTTCCTTTTGCAAATTCCCAAAGTATTCAAAAGGGACATACGAGCTGCTTGTCTTAGCTTCTGTGTATAAGCCTTCCGTGTTCGCGTGGTCCAAATGCCAGATGGCGCTTGCCAGGCCTTGAGCAAGTACAACGGTTCGTGTTCTCTTCAAAGGCTCGGGGTCGTCGTCATATTTTCCATCTTTAATTTCAACGAGGCGGGAAATAAGTGCAAATCTCAACTGCTCACGTTGATTCAAGTTAAGTTTTTCCAGCTGTTTAGCAATAGAGTGGATTTCATCTACAAAATTTTTACCTTCTGGATCGTGTTGCAGCTCCATTAGAAAGTGGTACAGGCGATTGACGGCTGGTACTTCTTTCAGTGGAAGATCGGCTAGGACATTTTGCTGACTCAATGGTCGTTTATCTTGAAAGCGGAGGCCTCGTAACAATGCTCTTAAGTGGGTGGCATGCAACGGGCCTAAAATAGTTTCCAATGCGCCGGAGCGGGTTAATGGTTCGTCGGTCAGTAGGCGGGCGAGAAGAAGATCGTCAGAGGATAAAGAGGGTAGAAGGGAAGAAATTTTTTCACCTGCCTTTTCCGAAATAGCGTTGCCCAATTCATGTAATGCGCCCTTGGCAAGACGTTCCGCCAGTTTTTTTGGAATGGGTGTCTTACTGCCTCCCTCAACCGTCGTTTTAAATTGGGTCCCTATCCAGGCACGCAACTCCTTATCGTTCAAGAACAAAACATGGAGAAGCGTCAAAAGCTTCACGGTTTTGTCACTGGGCGTGAGATGGCCCAAGACCTCTGCAGGAGCCTGTGCTCCAGTCGCCAGTCCATCGATTGCATCCGCCAGTTGTGGGTGAGCTTTCTTGAGTTTGCTGAACAAAAACTGTTGCCGGATGGAAGAACTGTCACAATGAATGAGGATGTCGGCAATTTCTGCTCTGAGCTCGTGCGACAACACTCCGTTTGTCGGAACGGTGTAATCCTTGGGCGGGCCTGTCGTGCAGTTGAACATGGGTTGCGCAGCCGCAGTCGCAGTCGATGTTTGTGCTTCGGGACGGGTGGCATGATGAACGATGATGGAATCGATCGTTGCAGGCGCCTCTGTCAGTGGCAAAAGCACCGATATCAGAAGAATGAAGCTGGAGAAAGACCGAGACAAAGCAAGCTCCTATGTAGACTGATTTTCTGCAAGGCTGGTGCCAGAGCAGCTAGGAATAGAATTTCGAATAGTAACGAATAAATTGCCGAAGTTATCGACGAAAACCTAGTAGACAAGGAGTGGACGTAGACTGTGAGAAAACCCCGAATGGATCGGGGATCATATTTCATTGGAAATAGTCAGTTGGACGAAAAAAAACAGCAGAACTCTCGCTGGGTACAGTCTTGGAATGTACAACAATTACCCAGCTGCGCGCCCATTTTTGCTGTGTTTTGTCTGTTTGGCTGGTCTGACTATTTTGATTTAAGCGCCATGCTGTCAGTTTAAGGTTTGCGGTTAACAAACTCCATTGCACATGAGAATGGGCCGTTTATCGCTCTTATTCTTTTTCCGCGCTGGCCGCACTCAACGGTTCCACATGGTCTAAAGAAAAGGAAAATGGAGAATTTTCATCAACTGTAAAGGTTACTAGAGAGTATCTCTCGGGAGGAAGGTAAGGAGGATGGCGAATGCCAAATGACACTTCAAACGACCTATCCCCAACCTTCTTAAGATCCCCGAAGGAGAGTCGTGGTTCATTGCAGGGCGGTTTAATGACCGTGGAAGACCCGTTAGGAAATGCAATAACGATGTAATAATAGTAGCATTCGGAGGAAGATCCAATAGTCATGTCGTCTAGAGCATCCAAGAGGCCGACGTGAATATTTCCACTCAGCTCAATAACTTGGGTGTTGCGTGCAGTACTGGGAAAGGATAGACCACTGTCCGAGGCAAAACCCCGTATTCGAGGATGATAGAGCTTGCTGCTATCGTAGAACCCTCTTGGAAATCTTTGTGTCACGGCACGGATTCCACCCTCTGTTAGGTCCGCTAAAGTAAGGAGCCTTCCACACTCCCAACTTTTCTCTGCGGCTTGGCAGCAGCCAGAAACAGCAATTATCAAAATGAACACTTTCCACATTACCAACTCCTCACACTATTCTATGGAACCTTGACTACTACCATGCAGGAACGATACGTACCAAGCGTAAATTTCGTTGGATTTAAATAAGTAATGCAACTTCATGTAGTTACACCATTAAAAACTATGAGCAAGTCGTATATAGAGATAGTTCAGTGCCAGCAATGTAGCCACGGGATCTCGCATTTACTTTAAAACCAAGTTCTGCCCGTACCCGCCTCCCGGCTTTTACCGGTTTTGTGCCCGAGTTGATGATTGGTTGATGTTTGTCCCTCAAACCCTTCATAAACCAGAAGACGAAGGGGCCTTTAGAAATAGGTCCGTAGTTGTCGGACATACAAATGACCTGGGTGAAACATCGTAATTTTTAGGCCCCCGTGCAAACGCTGTCCCCGCGCACTACGAGTTGATTTGACACCTGTCTCCGGTACTGGTGCGGAAAGCCCAAGGCTTTGGATTGATGGGTGATGCTTTATCGGGTGACTGTGCTCAGGAACTAGCGGGTCTTGGTCGATGCAAAGGGCAAAAGATCTGTCCTTATGATTTCGGTAG